>JAQTOJ010000026.1 GCA_028713395.1 Dehalococcoidales bacterium
TCTGTTTCGATTCGTAGACCACCAGCTTTCCGCCATTAAACCCGGCGATAGAATCTTGGATTTCCTCTCGCATTAAGGGATTAATATCATCGACATAATATGATTCCGACTGTATTTCTGCGACGAAATTATCGAAGTTCAACCGGCTGCCTAAATCAACTTTTTCTATGGTATTCCAATAAATCAACAGTTTATTGAATTTGTACCCTTTATATAAAGGCTTGTTATTCTCAACTTGAAATGTTTCAACGTGATTGCCGACAGGACTCGTAACATTACCAAATAGTACAATCGTGGGATATTCACCCAGATTCACGAACACGATACTCCGTTCGACTGCGTGAGTATTGGGCAAAATGACATCGGCAGAGACCGCTAACGGGAAAAGCAGAATAAAACCTAATAACAACAAAGCGTAAACCGCTATTTTCTTCATATCGTATTACCTATGCGACGGATTATAACACCAATATGACTATATGTCTATCGTTGCGGTTTATAGCGAACAAAACTAGTCATGCGGACTAACGGCTTATCGAGTCTAGCTCAGTCCCGTTACCCCATTGGCGGGCTGTAATCCGGTTGGGATTATGCTTGCCCAGCCGGTAGGTTTCACGGTTTCGTAATCGATTAACGGAAAGACTTGACTATACTGCGCGATATCCGTTATTTTGTCGGTGCCATGCTGTAGACCGTAATCCGTCTGCGCGTAGATGGGTAATAAATTTTTCAGAACTTTGTCTTGAGCTTCCGCCGGATTTACCAGGGCGTCCCGCCACGGCGGTAGAAAGGCGTTGAGAAAACGCCCCATCGTCTCCAGGTCTTTCGCCCTTTTACCCTCCGGATTTGAACGTTAAGGGGTGGTCTCCTCACATCCCGCCGGAAAGAGTCGGGCGCCCGCGGCAATTTTTCCCCCCGGCTTCGGTTTGATATGGTCTCCCATGATCACTCCGTTCAAACTCATGTTATCCGGTATCAGGCAGTCGTTGGCAATGACACAGCTCCGTAGATTGGCGCTCGAACCCACTTCGGTGTTGTCCCAGATCACCGTGTCCGAAATCACCGTATCCGTGCTGATGGCGCAGTTGTTGCCGATCACCACCGGCCCGTTGAGCACCACCCCCGCCGCGATGAAGCAATTGTTCCCCACAATGACTTTACCGGTGCCCACGACCGAGTTATGTATCTTGATTTTGACCCCCGCCATCAGGTCGTCCGCAAAACGGTAGCCTTCGCACTTACCCGCCAGCAGATCCCGGTGGAGCTGCATATATTTTTCCGTGGTGCCGGTATCCATCCAGTAATCCGTTGACGGGTATCCGTAAACCGGTGCCCCTTCCGCCAATAATTGCGGGAAAGTTTCACGTTCGATGGAGACTTTCGCGCCGGCCTGTATTTTTGCCAGGATATCACGGCTTAAAATATATGTCCCTGCGTTAATATAATTGGTCGTGACTTCTTCTTTTTTCGGCTTCTCCAGAAAACGCTTGACACGGTTATCGGCCGCCGTTTCCACCACGCCATAAATCGTCGGGTCTTCCACCGGCGTCAACGCAATGGTGGCTTTGGCTTTATTTTTCCTATGCGTTTTCAGCATATCCGTAAAATTGCGGTTGGCAAAAATATCCCCGTTGAGCACAAAAAATGTGCCTTTGAGATATTGCTCCACATTTTTTATCGCGCCGGCGGTGCCCCGCGGACTTTCTTCCATCACGTAAGTCAGCTTGACCCCGAATTTGCTGCCGTCTCCGAAATACGTATGGATCGATTCCGCCAGGTAATGCTGCGCCAGGATTATATCCGTGATTTTGTGTTCTTTCAGATTGCGGATGACGTGTTCCAGAAAGGGTAAAGTCAAAACCGGAACCATTGGTTTGGGGAGATTGCAAGTGAGCGGACGCAACCGCGTGCCCTGCCCGCCGACTAATATCACTGCCTGTGTCATCTGTTATTCACCTTACTCTTAAAATTGAATCTATTGTACCATAAATGTCTGGTGCTTTTACCCGTTTACGCCGCGCCTCAGAGACAGGCCCGTAATGATTGACATCCCTATTGCGAATCCTGCCAGCGCTGCCAGGTCGCCACCCACCTCGTTCAGGGTTTTACCGTAGAGCATGATATTACGCAATCCGTCCACCGCATATGTCAACGGCAGGAACCTGGAAATCCATTGGAGATAATTACTCATCTGCGCCACCGGCCAGAGCAAGCCGCAGAGAAATACCTGAGGCAAGATAATGAGCGGGATGAATTGCACCATCTGAAACTCATTTTTCGCAAAGGCGGAAATGAAAATTCCTAAATTGATCGCCCCTATTAATACGACCGTCTGAAAAATAAATATCTGCCAGACCGCCCCTGTATAGTGTATGTTCAGCGCGTATACCGTGAACAGCACGATGATCAGAGATTGCAGCAAAGCGAAGAGAAAGAATCCCAGCAGATAACCCAGTACGATATCCGCCCGCGTCACCGGCGATGCCATCAGCCTTTCCAGTGTGCCCTGGGAGCGTTCCCGCAGGAAACTGATGCCCGTCAACAGGAAACCGAAAAACAGCGCCAGCGTCGCCAGCAATGCCGGCGCCACATAATCCAGCGTGCCCAGAGCCTCCGGGAAGCTCAGCCAGATAATGGTCATCACCACCACCGGCACGATGAGGATCAATGCCAGCGTGCGCCGGTCGCGTATAATCTGCTGGATAATACGCTGCGCGATAGTTAACGCATACCTAAACAATTTTTTTATCCTCACGCCTTACAAAATGCAGGAAGGCTGCTTCCAGGTCAGCGTCCGGCTTGCCGGTGGCTTTTTTCAATTCCTCCGGCGTGCCGCTGGCAATCACCTGCCCTTTACGGATAAAGGCTAACCGGTCGCAGTGGGCGGCATCGTCCATGGTGTGGCTGGAAATCAGAATGGTCACACCCTGCCGGTTCAGGTTGCGGAAATGCTGCCAGAAACCGGCGCGTAATTCCGGGTCGAGGCCCACCGTCGGCTCGTCCAGTAACAGCAGCGGCGGATTATGCACAATGGCGCAAGCCAGACTCACCCGCTGCTTCATACCGCCGCTCAACTTGTTAATGCCGTCGCCGCGTCGCTCCCACAGGTCCACCAGCTTGATCGTATCTTCCACCCGCCTGGCACGGGCCGGTTTATCTTTCAAGCCGTAGATTTTCGCGAAAAAATCGATATTCTGTGCCACCGATAGTTCCTGGTAGAGCGATGGCTGCTGCGGCATATACCCGATCTGAGCCGCCATTTTTCCGCCGGGGGTTTGTCCCAGCACCCGTACTTCACCAGTGGATGGCTTGAGCAGTCCTACCAGCAAACGTATCAGGGTGGTTTTCCCGGCGCCGTTCGGACCCAGCAAACCATAGCTGATGCCGCGCGGCGCGCTCAAAGAAAGATTATCCAGCGCTTTCAGCTTGCCGTAAACAAAAGAGGCATTTGTAACCTCGACGGCGCTATCGTTCACAGTCATGATTGCTGATTATCATACAAGAGAGGAGGCTGGGAATCAAGGTTTATACTCTAAAATTATGTTAGCTTTGCGGTGCTTTACAAAACGCTAAGCTGTAGTCTGGATGTGTTGAGGTTGATGTTCTAGAAGCTTGTCCTCAGCTAGACTGGGGAAGGAAGGGCGAATGCCCTTCCTCTCGTGAATCTTTCAAGAGATGAGCAAATACTCATCTCTTGTTTCTCCCTGCAGGGAGAGGTTTTCGGTGAGGGTCGTCATGGTTTGAATAGACAGGTTTATACGCACTTTAGTCCCTCAAGGCAATTATTAAATGTCAGCCTATCTCCACCCAGTACCTCTGCACGATCTCCCCTTCATACAAGACCTCGGATTCAAACACCCCGCCGTTTTTCAGTATAACGTGTGCGGAAGCCGGATTCGCTTTATCGCAACTGATCAACGCGCGGCTTATCCCCAGTTTTTTCGCTTCCGGCAAAGCCAAACGCAGCATTTCCGTGGCGTAGCCTCTATTTCTTTCAGCAGGACGTACCCCGTAGCCGATATGCCCGCCCACTTTAGATAAATATTCATTCAAAACGTGCCGGATATTGATCGCCCCCAGCACATCTTTCTCATCCCGCACCAGCCAGAAAGTGGAATGCGGCACAAATCCCTCTTTCACCCCGATGCCCCGCGTAAACCCCTCAAAACGTTTCAACATCGCCGGGAAATCGCTGGTATCCTCGCCCAACACAAACGGCGTGAAATCGGCGTCCACCTTTTTCCACTCGGTAATCATTTCAATGTAGGAGTTTTTATATTCGATTGACGGCTTTACCAGCTTCACACTTAACATTTTTCTTCTCGCCTTTTTAGGTTCTCCCCGGTTTTTGGGCGCTGGCAGCTAGCGGCTGATCGCCAATCGCTTTTGCCCCTCTGTCTTTCCCATGAAAATGGCTCATCCCGTATGCAATCGGGATGGGAATCCATCGTACTCCCTTTGCTAAAAATGGTGGACTGTTCTTGCCCAAACGATATTATCGTTTCCAAGGTCATTCCTCATCTTCCTCGAGTGAAGAGGATTCAGACCCGGTCCAGTACTCGATGCGGGAAGGATTAAGGGGGATTTAGTGCACTGATTTTAGACTTTTCAAATTGAAAAGTCATCCTGATAAATCTTGGATTTACATCCACTCCAAACCGCGCCCGATACCCGCATTTTCGGTTTTTCCGGTCTGCTTCTGGATAATCCTGGCGACTTCCACCGGATTGCCCGTGCTAAAAATAACCTCCTTGATTTTCCCGGAATTCAACTGCAAAGCCACCCGCGGTTTCCCGATGACCGTGTAAAGATAATACCA
The DNA here is from genome assembly GCA_028713395.1 of Dehalococcoidales bacterium. GTDB lineage: Bacteria > Chloroflexota > Dehalococcoidia > Dehalococcoidales > Fen-1064 > JAQTOJ01. The sequence goes on from JAQTOJ010000026.1 coordinate 4,820, forward strand.
GCCCCTCGGCCCCAGGTTTATTTTCATGCCTCCGGAATTCAGGATGGTACCGGTAGAGATCACGCTGTAGGCATCGATTTCCATCCATCTGATGAATTTCTTGATCCGGCCGAATTTGATGATGATGCCCTCCGGCGTCATTACCAGTTCATAAGTCCGGAACTGTAAAATCAGCGCTGCCACCGCGCCCATCACCAGCGTTTCCATGGGGAAAACCCACATGATGTCGGGGTCGTTATCAATCGGAGCGATGGTGACATGATAAAGGAACAATCCCAGAAACAATGCAGCGATGGCGATAAAAAATACCGCCAGCCATGACATGAAGTGAAAGGGTATGCTCTCCCGATGCAATGCGTATAATTCCATGTTTCTCTGTGTCACTCTATTCTTGCCATTCTGGAGGGAATGTAATGACCGTAGGATCTCCGTGTGGGGTGGATTCTGGCTTTTCCCTGCATCCCAACCTTTGTTGGAATAACACCAATGCTATTTACCGGTATCTTTAATCCGTTTCTTCAGCCACTTTCCCCACGCTTCCACACCCTCGCCGGTAGTGCAGGAGATGGGGAATATTTGCGCCTTGCTGTTTATCCCCTTCACCGCTTGGGTAAAAGCCTCGACGCTGAATTTCACATAAGGCAGCAGGTCTATTTTATTCAAAATGATCACATCCACCGCCGTGAACATGCCCGGGTATTTGTAGGGCTTATCGTCGCCCTCCGGCACGCTGGCGATGAGCGCCTTCAGACTCTCCCCCAGCTTGAAATCCGCCGGACAGACCAGATTGCCCACATTCTCGATCATCAGCACGTCCATCTCATCCAGCGGCAGATTGCCCAGCGCATTTTGTATCATGTTGGCATCCAGGTGGCATTCGCCGCCGGTGTTGATCTGCACCACCGGTACTCCCACCTTGGCCACTGTTTCGGCATCGATGGTGGAACTGATGTCCCCCTCAATGACCCCCACCCGCAAAGGCTTCAGGGCTTTAATTGTCTGCAACACGGTGCTGGTTTTCCCCGCCCCCGGTGACGCCATGATGTTGATGGTGAAAACCTTGTTTTTCTCCAACAGCTCACGGTTTTTCCCCGCCACCTGGTCGTTGACGCCCATGATATTTTTCAAGATTTTGATTTCCATTTATTCCACCTCGATGCTTTCCACAAATAATTCTTTACCGCCGTTCACTTCCAGTTCCGTGCTGCCGCAATCAGGACATCGCCACGCCATCTCCGGCACGATAAAAGTCTTTCCGCAAGCCCGGCAGGTCGCCTGCGGCGGCGCCATCCTGATATTGGCTTTCAAGCCCGCCGCCATGGTGTCTTTGCTCAATATTCCCAGGTAAAATTGTACGCTATCGCCCACCACCCCGGTCATCTCCCCGATGACCAGGTTGACGCTCTTCACTTTCTTGGCTTTTGCCTGCCTGGCGTGTTCCAGCACAATCTCGAACAGGCTCTGCGTGATCGCTAGTTCATGCACTTAATAAATTCCTATCACTTTAGTTCCCTCTTTCAGAAAGAGGGATACAGGGAGATTTAGTGAATAAATTGTTGTTCAAATCCCTCCTGACCTCCATTTAACTGAGGGTGTCCTTGCAGTCTGGTGGCACAGGTATCTTGCCTGTGGACTTCCGTCTTTACGAGAAGTCCCGATAAAGTCGGGACGACGCGGCAATCTAAAACCAATGTGCATTTAACCCCCATATTGGGTAAAATACTCCGGTTCTTGTCCTTCTGTAACCATCTTCTTCTCCCTTATTGGAAGATGATCGGCGTTTTCCCTGTATGCCTCTACCCCTTGATAAGAAACTACTCCGTACCCTCTCCCCTTAGTAAGGGGAGATACAGAGGGAATTGTCCAAGCTCTTAAAATTTTGCTCTTCTCCCTTGATGGGAGAAGGCTGGGATGAAGGTGACCTTTTGATTGCTTCATAGCTTCCACTAGCAAATTCTGGGGAGCGGCTCTCCCACCAGCATGTCCACAATTCTGGATGACCCCAGCGCGGTCTTCAGACTCACCCTCCCGGCATGATCGGAAGCCACGTCTCCGATTACCGCCGCGTTCTTGCCGTAAACATTCTTTTGTATAGCTTTCAATACTTTATCGGCATCCTCAGGCGAGACAATGACGATCATTTTCCCTTCATTGGCCACGTACAGCGGGTCCAGTCCCAGCATCTCACAGGCGCCGTTGACCTCTTCCCGGATGGGGATTTTACTCTCGTCCAGCCGAATGCTGACCTGCGCTTGTTTGGCAATTTCATTCAAGGTAGATGCCAGCCCGCCGCGCGTGGGATCGCGCAGCACATGAATCTTGCCGCTGACTTTTAACATCTCCGCTACCATATTGCCCAATGGCGCGACATCGCTCTTTAGTTTGGTCTCAAAACCCAGCCCCTCGCGCTGGCTGAGCACGGCAATACCGTGGTCGCCGATCGTGCCCGTAATAATCACCTTATCGCCGGGCTTGGCGTTAATCCCGGAAATCTCCACCCCATCCGCAATCGCGCCGAGGCCGGCGGTATTGATGAAGATTTTATCCGCGCCGCCCCGGTTGACCACCTTGGTGTCCCCTGTGATGATTTTTACCCCCGCTTCCGTGGCCGTCGCCTTGATGGAAGCTACGATTTTTTGCAAATCTTTGACCGCAAAGCCTTCTTCGATGATAAATGCCAGCGAAAGATATAGCGCTTTCGCCCCGGAGGTAGAGAGATCGTTGACCGTGCCGCAGACCGCCAGTCTTCCTATATCACCGCCCGGGAAAAAGATGGGATTCACCACATAACTATCGGTGGTGAAGGCCAGCCTCCCCTTGGCTTCGAAAACCGCCGCGTCGTCCATCCGGCTCAGTATCTCGTTGTCTAGCGCCGTCACAAAATTTTTCGTGATCAGATCGTGCGCCAGCTTGCCCCCCGAGCCGTGGGCTAAAAGTATTTTATCGTTAGCTTCCATGGATTTATTTTTCTCCATAAAACGTATAGAAATCCCCTTGGTATTTACCCCGTCCTGGGAAATTACCCCTAACGAGTTGTTGCCACCGTGTCGAAAATCCGTAAGCTGATAGTTCAGTAATCGGGACCATCTTCATTTCGCGGATTCTATCGGACGAACCTGACGGAGCGGGGTCCAAATGCGTCCATTCCATTGGCAAGATATTGTTTTTCAACCTTTCCACCAGAAACAATATATGCACTATATGCGCCTGTTGGATGATTCTATCGGTGATATAAAGTAACTCCTTAACACGGGCGTCCAGTCCGGTCTCCTCTTTCATTTCTCGCGCGATGCATTCTGCCAGCGTCTCACCCATTTCCAGCCTGCCGCCGGGTAAAGCCCAGTGACGGGTCGGGGTGACTTCCTGCTTCAACAACAGTATTCTCCCGTCTTCAATCAGCGCCGAGGCAGCCCGGATCATGGGCCGAATTGGCATTGCTGCGCTAGTCAATCGCATTGCCTCCATACAGGAAATAGGCCGAACATGTTCCCTCCGATGATACCATACAGGGCCCCACCGGCGATTCCGGATTGCACACCTTGCCGAACAACTTACAGTCCAACGGGGTATTCACCCCCCGCAACACCTCGCCGCAGAGGCAGCCTTTCGGGTCATCTACGGGCGCTGCTTTAATCTCAAATTTCTCTTCAGCATCGAACTGCCGGTACTCTTTTTTGATTTTCAGACCGCTGCCGGGAATCACGCCGAACCCGCGCCATTGGGCTGGTGCGGGTTCATAGACCTGCGACATCAAATCCAGGGCTATCTTATTACCCTCCGGCGCTACACCGCGCCGGTAGGCGATTTCCACCCTGGCCTGCTTGTTTTCCACCTGCTCCACCAGCATATCGATACATTGCAAAACGTCCAGCGGCTCAAAACCCGCCACCACACATGGAATCCTGTAATCATGCGCAATAAAATCCCACGCCTGCGCGCCGGTGATAGCGGACACATGCCCCGGACAGATCAGTCCGTCCAGTTTCACTTCACCGGATTGCAGAATCGCTTTGATCGCGGGCGGCGAAAGCTTGTTCTGTGATAGGACGTAGTAATTCTTTACCCCTGTTTCCTGCGCCTCCAATATCGAGGCGGCAACCGTAGGCGCGGTCGTTTCAAAACCAATGCCCAGGAACACTACCGACTTCTCCGGGTTTTCTTTGGCAATTTGCAATGCATCCAACGTGGAGTAGACCATCCGTACATCCGCGCCGGCGGCCCGGGCTTTTTGCAGGCTGGATTTGCTGCCCGGCACCTTGAGCATGTCCCCAAAAGTCGTAATGATCACGCCTTTTTCCTGCGCCAGGGCAATCGCTTTATCTATGTCCACCGTCGCTGTGACACAGACCGGACAGCCCGGCCCGGAAATCATCTCGATGTTTTTGGGCAGTAATTGCCGGATGCCGTAGCGGAAAATCGCTACTGTATGCCCGCCGCAGAACTCCATGAAACGTGCCTTTTTACGGGAACGCTCGCGGATGTGGCTCAATAATGCCTGCGCCACTTCATTATTACGGAATTCGGTGGTATATTTCACAATAATTCTCTATCACTAATAAAAAAACTCCCTTAGCGCAGCGAAAGGGTCTCTCTGACAAAGTAACTATTTCTTCAACGTCTAATAGACACATCAAAGCCTACTCAGTCACCTGCTCCGCCATCTCGGCAAACAGCTTCAAAGTCTCTTCGGCTTCCTGCTTATCGATGATGTTGATGGCAAAACCGGTATGCAACAAAACATAATCCCCCGTCTTGGCTTCCGGGGTCAATCTCAAACTGATGCGGCGGGTAATCCCCCCGATTTCCACATCGGCGTCTTTCCCCTCTATTTTCTTGATTAATGCTGGTACCGCCAGACACATAAGTCTATCCTCTTGTTCAATAGTACTTGGTCTTAGTTGTCTCCCTCCTTAGGTAAGGAGGGATTAAGGGAGATTTGATAACCGTTTATTTCAAATTCCTCTGTTTTATTTTCTCGCCTGATTTGCGTTCACTGCCTGCCCCAGCGAAATGCCGCCGTCGTTGCAGGGCGCCAGGTGGTGCGTGAAAACCTTAAACCCGGCTTCTTTTAGTTTATGTGAAGTCAATTTTAATAGCAAACGGTTCTGAAAAACCCCGCCGCTCAGCGCGATGCTTTTTATCCCTGTCTCCCGTGAAATTTCCCGGCACATCTCCACGGCGATTTCCGCCATCGTCAAATGCAATTTGAGTGAAATGTGAGCCACCGGCATGTTATTTCTCACATCCCCTATGACCGCCTCCATCAATTTCCCCAGCCTGACCGTCTTTATCCCTGATTTTTCATCAATAGTAAAAGGATAACGCCCGGATTGGTTCAGTGTGCGGCGTTGCGGCGCCCGCATTTCCAGTTCGATCGCCGCCTGCGCTTCATAACTGGCTTCAAAACACACCCCGGTAATGGCCGCTACCGCGTCGAACAACCGTCCCGCGCTGGAGGTCAACGGTGCATTCAAGCCTTTCGCTATTTGCTGCTTGATTATCGTCAATTCGGAAGCCGGGATTTTGCTAAAAGCCAATCCTTCCAGCGGAAAATTCTGCCCTAGTAAAGAATAAATATACCCCAGCGCCATGCGGTAGGTCTTCTTTATCGCCAGCGCGCCGCCCGGCATCGGCACATATTCCAGTTGCCCGGCGCGTTGGTATTTTTGCCGGTCGGCTACTAAAAATTCCCCACCCCAGATATGCCCGTCCGTGCCGTAACCCGCCCCGTCAAAAGCCACCCCGATGACCGGCTCTTCAATACCGTTTTCCGCCATGCAGCTCACGATGTGCGCGTGGTGGTGCTGTACCTTGACCAACGGCAGATTATGACTGGCGGCATACTCGATCGCGTACTTGCTGGGCAGGTATTCCGGGTGCAGGTCGCACGCCACGATTTCCGGCTTGATGCGGAACAGTTTCTTATACAGTTCCAGGGTGTTTTCATAGTGCTCCAGCGTCTCCGTGTTCTCCATATCCCCAATGTGCTGGCTGATAAAAGCGTGGTCGTCACGGGTCAGGCAGAAGGTGTTTTTCAATTCCGCCCCGCAGGCCAGGATTTGTTTTGAAGTGTAAGGTAAGTGTATGGGGTAAGGCGCATAGCCGCGGGCGCGGCGTAAAGCTACCGGTTTTTTGTTTTCTACCACAAACACGGAATCATCGTAACGCGCGCGGATGTCCCGGTTGTGCCGCAGAAAATAATCGGCGATGTCTTTCAAACGCTCTAGAGCCTCTTCATTATCCCTGGCAATCGGCTCCTCGCTCAAATTGCCGCTGGTCATCACTAAAGGCAGCCGTGTTTCCCGCAGCAGCAGGTGATGCAGCGGTGTATAGGGCAGCATCACGCCCAGATTATTTAGCCCCGGCGCAACCCCGGCCGTAATATCGGAGAATTTATTATCCCAGCCTACCAGCACGATGGGCGCCGCAGGTGACATCAATAATTGTTCTTCCGCCGCGGAAAGGCGACAGTGTATCAAAATATCATCTATGGTTGCCATCATCACCGCGAAAGGTTTGGCGGGACGGCGCTTTCGGTCTCTGAGAAGCTGCGCCGCCTGAGGGTTTGTTGCGTCACAAGCTAATTGAAAGCCGCCTAATCCTTTGATCGCCAGTATCTTCCCGGCTTTAAGCAGCGTAGCGGCTTTTTTTATCGCATCGCCCGTTGGCACGGTTCGGCCGTAGTTATCCACCAGTTCCAACCTCGGGCCGCAAACAGGACAGGCATTCGGCTGGGCGTGAAACCGGCGGTTGCCGGGGTCGTCGTATTCTTTCCGGCAGTCCGGGCACATCTTGAATTCTTTCATGGTGGTGGCGGGACGGTCGTAGGGTATATCCTCGATGATCGTGAACCGCGGGCCGCAGTTGGTACAGTTGGTGAAGGGATATCGATATCGCCTGTCCGCGGGATTCATTATCTCTTACAAACAATCCGGGCAGGTGGCGATATCCGGTGAGACCAGTTGGTATTCACCCGCCTGCGGCTGACTCTCAACGATCCGGAAATCGGGGTAGCCTTTCACCGGCAAGGTTTTTTGAGAGATATGTTCGATGCGTGCCATCGGCGGCGGCTGGGTACTCAGTCCGCTAAGCAAACTTTGAATCCGCGCCTCCGGCCCCTCAACATCTATTTCTAAGCTGCCAGAGGTATTGCGCACACTGCCATTCAGCTTATTTTCTCGCGCCAGGCGATACACAAAAGGCCGGAACCCGACCCCCTGCACCACTCCCGTGATCGTAATATGTCGCCGTTCTATTTTACCCGTTGTTTTTACATTCATTTCTCCTTCAATTATAGCCGGATTCGTTGTTCTTCACCAACGCCATTTCGTCTACATTTGTCGTAGCCGCATCAAACAGCAATCGCGAATCGTGTCCCATGGTAGTTCTAGAAGATGAAGAGCTACCGCTCTTCATCTCGTATATCTCCCTCTCTCTGCAAAGCCTGCCCCTTATGTGCGACTTCATCGCCATCCCGTATGAATCTTTAAGAATCGGGACTTGATACGGGGGAGAGGTTTTCGGTGAGGGTCGGCGTGTGAGTCAATGGCAACGGTTAATAGTATCCCCCAATTTTGATATGGTATGCCCATAACAGAGTCGGCAAAAACAAAAGAGGGATGACAAATCATCCCTCTTTTCAGCTTATTTCAGTATGCCGGCCTAATTAATCAGCGTCAACGTTGACCACTTGTTTCACGGTCGTCGGAAGCTGTTGCTTGAGAATCCTCTCAATCCCGTTTTTCAAGGTCATGGTGGACATCGGGCAGCCGGCGCAGTGCCCCGTCAGTTTGACTTTCACCGTGCCATTTTTTACATCGACCAGTACCACATCACCGCCGTCAGCCTGCAAAGAGGGGCGGATTTTATCTAGGACAACCTGTACCTGTTCTTTCTCCGTCATCAAAGCCTCCTGTTTATTATTTTTATGTCTACTATCCAATTGGTTCTTCTTGCTTCTGTTTGTTCACGGTTAGCTGTAATCTGGTTGGGACAAGGTTGGTGTTCTTGAAGAGGAAGGGCGAATGCCCTTCCTCTCGTAAATTCCCCTCTCCCTTCAGGGAGAGGTTTGGGAGTGGGTCGTTGTGCTGGATAATAGCTCACTATATTCCATTATCAACCTAATGCAAGTGATACCATTTGTTTCTCATCTGGGGCAAATTATCCAATTATTGTAAAAAGAAAGAGGGAGCCGCACGGCTCCCTCTTATTTTACGATTGTGAGATTGTTCAGTCTCTCACTTCCACCACATTTTTTACCATCGGAAGCTGCTGCTTGAGAATCCTCTCGACCCCCATCCTGAGGGTCATCGTGGACATCGGTCAACCCGCGCAGTGGCCGGTTAACCTCACACTTACGGTGCCGTTTTTCACGTCCACCAGTTCGATATCCCCGCCGTCTGCCTGCAGATTGGGACGGATCTTATCGAGCACGACTTGTACCTGTTCTTTTTCGGTCATTAAAGCCTCCTGCAACTACAAGGATACCAGAAAGGGCAGAGCGTCAGCAAATGGCGCTCCTCGGTTTTGGTAGGTCTTCAGTTAGCGGTTTATCGCTAACTGTTCTTGGCTGGCTGTAATCTGATATCGCCATGTCATCCCGGCTCAGGTGGCACCCATTCAGCAGCTTGTCTGCTGTTCATCCCATATGTAAATCGGGACTGGGATCAGGATAGTATTTATAAATCATAGTTCCAGAAGACCGAGCTTCCTTTTCCAACACTACGACGAAGAATCTCCGGGTGGGCGGGAAACTTGCCCTTGTCCACTCGTACGTCATCCCAACGAAAGTTGGGATCCAGCGTATTTCGTCTCCCCTTAAGTTTAAGGAGCCTGTCCCCGACCTGATCGGGGAGAGATGCAGAGGGGTTTGGGAAATCATAGATTCGGATGCATCGTGACTTG
>JAQTOJ010000027.1 GCA_028713395.1 Dehalococcoidales bacterium
ACGTGATGCTGGGCGCAGAGCGCTTTCACGGCCGCGGCGATGGGCAGGAGTTGTCCCCGGTCCATCGTTTTATCCCGGAGCTGTATAATGCCGGCGCCGCCCCGGATCACCTGCGCGGTCATTTCCAGGTGACTTCTTCCCTTGAGCGCGGCGGTATCGATGACAACGTACAAACCATAGATGTGGCTGGCTTTGGTTTGACGCGTGATTTTCCCCAGCAGTTCTTTTTCAATAGAGTACATTTCGAAGCGGGCTTGTTGAAAATCCGCCGGTGCTAAACTCACAAGTAGTGGTATTACTTTAGCAGTTTCTTCGAGGCTGCGTAATGCCTCTTGCACACGCCGGGAATTTGCCACCACCGACGCTGAAAGATCCCTTTTTACGTCTTTATCGGCAGCAGCTTCCAAGTTCGTGCCGACGTCACCGGCGGCATCGCGGGCATCTAGCAGCACTTGTTGATTTGGCCATTCACTGACCGTGAATTTATGTCGTAAATTTTTCAGGTGCTGATTGAGCGCGGCATCGTTGATCGCGAAACGGCAGACATCCTCCAGATAACGCAAACCCTCCGCCAGGCGGTTGAAAGAAGCATCCGCCATGCGTAAAAGTTGTTTAGGATTGGTATCCGGTGAATTCATAGTAATAATCTAACACTTAAGGCAGGTGAAGACAATCATTTTATTCATCTTCCACCGCATTCTGAATCAGGCTAAGCCGTTTTACCTTGCCGCCGGCATCCATCTCGATGGCCACCAGGTCGATGCGCCAGTTCAACGGCGGATGCGCCATTTTTTCACGGTAGCGGTGGGCCACCGCGATCATATGCTCTTTTTTCCGGCGGGTAATAGATTCTTCCGGCGTGCCATATAGTCGGCTGGTCTTGGTGCGGACTTCGATAAACACCTGGCAAGCGCCGTCCATGGCAACGATATCGACTTCCCCTTCCTTGACACGGTAGTTGCAATCCAGAATGCGGTAGCCGTGTTTCGCCAGATGCGCGGCGGCCAGCTTTTCCCCCAGCGCCCCGGTCGTTTGGCGTTTCATGCCACCGATCCGACAGCTTGTTCGCTTATCGGGGCAAACGACATGCGGTGGATGGGTGACGGACCAAGTCTTTGCAGGCACTCCAGATGCTTCTTGGTGCTGTACCCTTTATGGTCGGCAAGATGATAACCGGGGTACTCTTTATCCAGCTCACACATCAACCGGTCGCGGGTAACTTTGGCAATAATAGAGGCACAGGCAATGGAGAAACACACCGTATCTCCTTCCAACACGCCCTTTTGCAGGATCTTCACTTCCGGCAGCCGGAAAAAATCGATCAAGAGATAATCCGGCGCCGGTTCCAGTTGCTTGACCGCGCTTTTCATAGCCAGGCGGGTCGCTTTGGCAATACCCACCATATCAATGGTCCGGGAATCGATCACCCCCACGCCGTAACTGACAGCCGCGCCGGTGATAAAACCAAATAAATACTCGCGGCGTTTTTCGGTGACCAGTTTGCTATCGGCCACCATACCCATCCATTTTGTCCTTAGTTTTTGGGGCAAGATGACCGCTGCCGCCACCACCGGCCCGGCCAGCGGCCCACGCCCGGCCTCGTCAATACCGGCAATATAGCGGTAACCCTGCTGCCACTGGATTTTTTCTTCCTGAAAGGTAGGTTTAAGCATCTTCATGTATCATTCCAGAATTGAGGAAACCCGCTGCCAGATAATACCGGCAATTCTTTTTTTATCCAGCCGGGCATCGATTACGGTGAAACGCCGCGGTTCACTGGCGGCGATTTGCAGATATCCCTGACGCACCCGTTCGTGGAAAGCCACTTCTTCTTTTTCAAAGCGGTTGGTCTCGCGGGTGCTTTTACGCGCCAGTCCTTCTTTTACGGGGATATCGAGCAGAAAGGTCATCTCCGGTTGTAGACCTCCGGTAGCCGTGGCATTGGCATTTTTTATCGCCGCCATGTCCAGGCCACGTCCGCACCCTTGATAGGCCAGTGTGGAATCTGCAAAGCGGTCGCAGATCACAATTTTACCGGCAGACAAAGCCGGATTGATGACTTGCTGCACCAACTGGGCGCGGGCGGCGTTGAACAGCAACAGTTCCGCCAACGGAGATATCTCATTGCTGTGCCCCCACTTGAGCAAACGGCTCAGTTTTTCCCCGAGTGCCGTGCTGCCGGGCTCGTGGATGAGTATCACGGGTAAGGATAGTTTTTGTAAACGGCGGTAAAGCTTACGCGTTTGCAGACTCTTGCCACTGCCTTCGCCGCCTTCAAAGGTAATGAATAACCCGTTTTTTTCTTTCATCTGCTTGCCAGTTTAGCATTCTTGAGGGCAGACAACAACCCTTAAATCCTATCTTTCAGGTAAGAAATATCATTGAAACGCGTCAGGTAAATGTCCGGCGGATCATAGTAAACGATGCTCAGAGAGGCAGTATCGATACGCCAGCGCATGGCATGCCGCATGGGCAGCCCGAGGAAATGGCACAACAAGGCGGTGATGGGCCCGCTGTGAGCGACGATCAGAATCGTATCTTTAGGATTATAGGCTTTAAGTTTTTTCACAAACGATCTGACCCGTTTGATGAAACCCCGGTATTTTTCCCCGCCGGGGAAATTGAGATCGAGGGTAAATGACATGCATTGCGCGGCGACTTCCGGATATTGTATGCCGATTTGCTCAAAAGAAAGCCCTTCACATTCCCCGTAGTGCAATTCCCGGAGTTCGGGGCAGGGAATTACGGATAAGCCACGCGGCTGTGCCAGAATAGATGCCGTCATCATGGTGCGTTTCAGGTCGCTGGCAAAAACCGCCGTAACCGGTTCATCGGCGATATAATCTTTGAGCCGGGTGACTTGTTTCATACCCAACGGGCTCAGTTCGATATCGCTGTGACCCATGAACCGACGATTGGCATTAAAATCAGTATCGCCATGCCTGACCAATAAAAGACGGGGCATCTTCTCTCCAATTGCCTCCATGCTAACCCATCCACCATGGAGCGTCAAGCGTTTTGACAGCCTTGTGTCAAAAGGGTTATCTTTAACTAACATAAAAAACAATTCTATATTGTAGCTGAGGAGGCGGTATGATACACGGTTATCATCATGTCGGTCTGGCAGTCAAAAATATCGATGAAGTGGCGAACTATCTAAAAGACATTTTCGGGGCGGAATTCGTCAGCACCCGCGGACTGGAAACACCGGAATTTTATTCACGCAACGTTAAAATCGGTGATAGTCTGGTAGAACTGCTGGAACCCCGCGGCAAAGACGGTTTGATAGAAAAGTTTCTGGCGGCGCGCGGTGAGGGCATTCATCATATCTCGTTCCGAGTAGATGACCCGGAAGAAGTCTTTAAGAAATGCGATGAGAAGGGCATCCGCACGCTCAACCGCCGCTTCATCCATCCGAAGAGTTCCCACGGTGTGCTGATTGAGATCATCGGCCCCAGGGGTTAACTACACCCTAAAACGATAAAATACGAACCATATCTTGGTGGTCGTTCGTCGGTCTCGCATCACTTTCTTTACCCATCCGTTTAATGAATGGTGAATCTGGCATTGATGCGAAAGTAAACAAGAAAACCCGCCATAGGCTATCTCCCCTCCCTTAAAAGTTGAAGAGAGGCGAGGAGGAAATTAAAATAATAATGGATATCCCCCCTCCCCTGACGCAAACTAATATAGTAACCCGTATTATACTTGCGATACTCCTGTTTACCATCTGCGCAGCGCTGTCATTGATTCCCTTAATATCAGTAGCCGCGGATTCTGAGCTCGCTGGCACGCTATCTAATGCCATTGACAACTATATCCGGCAGCAGATGACGGAAAACAAGATTCCCGGTTTAGCCATCAGCATCGTGCAAAATCAGGAGACCATTTACCTTCATGGTTTCGGTAGAGCCAGCTTGAAAAAAGGCACGGTAGTGTCACCGCAAACCGTTTTTGATTTGGCGTCATGCAGCAAATCATTCACCGCCCTGGCAGTCTTGCTGCTCGATTACAAAGGTTTGATCGAACTTGATAAACCCTTTACCGATTACGTGCCAGAGTTCAAGTTGGACGATAACGGCGAATCCACCGTCATCACCGTACGCGAATTATTGAATCAGACGAGTGGACTGCCGGGCACTTTCTCCGAGCCGGTGGCCTATCACCAGGGACCGGATGCTATGGAAAATCTGATCCTCGCGATGAAAAAAGTGGGCATCAACCGAACGCCGGGATCATCATTCGAATATACCAATTTGAATTACGCTCTACTCGGCGCGCTGGTGGAGCGTATCAGCGGGCAAACCTTTGAAGATTATGTAAAGATAAACATCTTCGAGCCGTTGGGTATGAAAAACAGCACATTATCACCGGAAGCCGCGGCCAGGATGGACCGGGCGGACGGACACCAATTGTTCCTCGGTCATGTCGTGACCAGAAATGTCCCAATTTACCGCAGCATGGTGCCTGCCGGCTGGGTAATGTCCAGCGCGGAAGATATGAGCCGCTGGCTGAAAATGAACTTGAATGATGGGCAACTGGATGGAGTTCAAGTAATGCCCGCCGAAATTATCCGCTTGATGCACCAATCAGAGGTTAAAATCACTAAAGAAGGCGAAGAGGCGGCGTACGGCATGGGTTGGTTCATCGATACCCTGGATGACGGCACGCCCGTATTCTGGCATGGCGGCGATACTCCGAATTTCCTGGCAGAAATGATCCTGTTACCCGAACAGGGACTAGGGCTGGCAATGCTGGTCAACGGACAAACCACCAACACCGCGCACCAGATCGCCCAGCATGTCATGTCTATGGTTTCGCAGAAAAATATCAAGTTACCGGCGGCGCCCTGGTGGTCGTCCTGGAAATCCACCGATGATATATCTACCTATGCCTCCATGATTTCTTTACTATCTCTGGGAGCTCTTGTAGTCTACATCTGGTGGCAGATAAAAACGCTTGGTAACGCACGAAACCAACCCCTGAACCGAGGCACACCTTCACGCCGCCGAAAAGTCTGGTTGTTTGTCATACCCGCCACACCCTGGGCGGTTTTACTTTTACCGGTAGGCGCAGCATTCATTATCATGCAAACGCTTTTCGGGGTAAATGTTTTTGTCACACTGATCAGAGTAGGCTATTTCACCCCGCCGGGCGTGGTCATCGCCGCTATTTTGATCTTATTTTCTCTGTTCCTTTGGGCACTGGCGTTATCACTGGTGACCATATTTAAAGCGTTCAACAAAACCCGAACATCCGGTTAATCAGGCAAGTTCACCGGGCTTATCCACATTTCCTAAATAATATACGATATAGTTATTCTGCTGATCGAGCGTCCAAATCGTGTTTATTAAAAAATGAGGCGCGTATATCATTTTTATATCAATTTTGACTGCCGAATGGTTTAGATTTAAAATAGTTCACATTTTACATTGCGATCGTGCGTATAAAAAATCCTTTTATTATTTTTAGATTCAGAATAGCTACTTGACAAGGTGTCGGGGCAATGTCATAATTCCCTCACAAAAGGTATGAAACTAAAATCCCAGAACAAATAGTAGTGCTATATAATTTTCTACCTCCACCCAAGGTAGTTCTGCCCGGCGATGAATAGAGGCTCAATCACTGTCGATAACAGACTAAAAAGAGGAATAAGGAGGGCAAATGAAAAAAAGCACAATATTTTTCTCACTGTTGTCTGTTTTAGTTACCCTGTCACTTTTATTAACCGGCGCCTGTAAAGGTTCCGGCACCACTACGGGTGGCACCACGCCTACCGGCGAACAGGTCATCACCTTGAACCTGGGTGGTGAAGTTAACACCATCGATCCCAACCGGGCATCATGGTCCAATGAACGTTCCGTAATGATGCAGGTATTCGATGGGTTACTGGCCTTCGATTCAGGCCTCAATCTCGTTCCCATGGTCGCCAAAGCCATTCCCACCGTTGCCAACAAAGGCATTTCCGCCGATGGTTTGACCTACACTATCACCTTGAAGAGCAACGCCACCTGGAGCGACGGCACCAAAGTGACCGCCGGTGACTTTGCCTTCAGCATCAAGAGATTGTTCGACCCCAAGCTGGCGGCCGAATACGCCTCATTCTATTTTGATATCGTCGGTGGCGAAGCCTATTATGGCTCAGCAGACAAGACCGCGGCGGAACAGACCGCATTGAAAGATGCCATCGGTGTCCGCGCTATCAACGACACCACTCTCGAAATCAAATTGATCGATCCGTTACCCACCTTCACGCAGTTGCTGGCTCTCTGGCCGGTTTATCCCGTTCGCCAGGATATGATCACCGCCCACGGCGATGCCTGGGCGCAACCTGATGCCAGCGGCGCTATGCCCTACTACATCGGGAACGGTCCCTTTGTTTTACAGCAATGGGTACAGCAGGATCATTTTACCTTCGTCCCCAACACCAAATACTGGGGAGATAAACCCACCCTTACCAAAATCACCTTCAAAGAACTTACCGATGCCAACGTAGCTTTAGCCGCTTACAAGAACAACGAACTCGACCAGTCCGGCGTCCCGGGCGGCACCGAGAAAGCTACCATGGCGGACTCCGCGCTGAGCCCCGAAATTGTCCGCTATGCTCAGTTGACCACCTACGGTTTACAGTTCAATGTCACCAAACCGCCTTTTGATAACAAGGCCTTACGTCAGGCATTCTCCTGTGCCGTGGACCGCCTGGCTTACATTGACCTGGTACGCGGTGGCGTTGGTAAACCCACCACCAGTTGGATCCCTCCGGGTATGCCGGGGTACGATGCCACTTTAGGGCAAGCTTACACCTTCAATCCTACCCAGGCCAAAGCCTATCTGGCGGAAGCCGGTTATGCCAACGGAGTTGGTTTACCGGTCATCAAATTCCAATACGCTAACACGGGTTCCAACCCCACCTTGGCCGCCTTCTTACAGGAACAGATCAAAACCAATCTGGGTGTTGATCTGACGCTGGAAGCCATGGAATCCAAGTCCTTCAGCGCGCTGGTCAATGCCAAAGAATTCTCCTGGGCTTTCTACGGCTGGGGCGCTGACTATCCGGATCCCGATAACTGGCTGCCGCAGATCTTCGGCACCGGCGCCGGCAACAACAAAACCGGTTACAGCAACCCGAATTTCGATGCTTTAGCCGCCTCCGGTTTAAAAGAACTGGATAACACCAAACGCCTCAAGATTTGGGCAGACGCTCAGGCCCTGGTTATCGCCGATGCCCCGATGGTTTTCCTCTTCAACCGCGAAACCTTCGTATTGAAGAAACCCTGGGTCAAAGGTCAGATCACCACCGGTATGGACGGACAGATTGCCGGAGACATGTTCCTCAGAGATGTCTATATCCAGAAATAGTATACTGATACGAAAGTAGGATTAGTGCCCTGGGGGGTGAAAACCTCCCAGGGCACGCCTTGAATACATGTTCAGATTTATCGTCAGAAGAATTTTATGGCTGTTGCTTGTACTCCTTGTTGTCATGTTTATAACGTTCATTCTGATGCATCTTGTGCCGGGTGGACCCTGGGATAGAGAAAAAGCCCTCGCTCCCAAGGTTGTGGAGGCTCTTAATAAAAGATATGGGCTGGACCAACCCTTATGGCAGCAGTTCGGTAATTACGTCTGGGGCGTCATTCGGGGAGACCTGGGAACCTCTTATTCCTGGGCCGACCGTAATGTAATCAGTATTTTATTACAGGGTTTACCTAAAACCATGACGTTAGGTATCCTGGCTTTTCTACTCGCGCAAGCCATCGGTATTCCTTTGGGCGTAGCTGCAGCCTTGAAACAAAACAGCGGCGTCGATTATTTCTCGGTCTTGTTTTCCACAGTTTTCGCCAGTATCCCCGGTTTTGTACTCGGTATCCTTTTAATGATCGTATTCTCGGTGATGCTGCACTGGTTGCCGACTAGCGGCTGGGGGTCGCCGCAACAATTGATCATGCCTGTCATCTGTCTGGCCGCGCTGCCTGCGGCCCAAAGTGCCCGCATCACAAGGGCGAGCACGCTGGAAGTCATGCGGCAGGATTATGTACGTACCGCCCGTTCCAAAGGTTTACTGGAAAATCGCGTACGCATTCGCCACATCTTTAGAAATTCTTTGATTCCGGTAGTCACCATCGCCGGACCGGAACTCGCCAACCTCATCACCGGTTCGTTTATCATTGAAAATTTGTTCGCCGTCCCGGGTGTTGGCAGGCTGTTCGTCCAGGGTATTTTCGCCAGGGACTACAGCCTGATCATGGGCGGCGTGTTATTTTACGCTTTTACTATCGCCATTCTTAACCTGGTAGTGGATATTGCTTATGCCGCCATCGACCCCCGTATCCGTTATGATTAGGGAGATTTTAAGTTGACCGTAACATCGGAAGCGAAAGTAATCTCAACGAGACCGCACCACACTTTGTGGGGCGATGCCATTGTCCGGCTAAGACGGAATAAATTCGCCATGGCCGGGTTGGCTTTTATCGTTGTATTGTCCCTGGCGGCCATTTTCGCCCCGCTTCTCACACACTATGGATTCGCCCAACAGAATCTCTACGAAATTCTCCAGAGTCCCTCTTGGAAACATCCGCTGGGCACCGATCAGTTAGGCCGCGATACTTTTGCCAGATTACTTTATGGTGCCCGTACTTCTTTGGCCGTGGGTATCTTTACCCAATTTATTGTGCTCTTCATCGGTCTACCGGTTGGCGCTATTGCCGGTTACGCCGGCGGTAAAGTAGATAACTATATCATGCGCTTCGTGGACGTCATGTACGCTTTCCCCGACATTTTACTGATCATCCTGCTCCGCTCCGTTCTCGGCGGCAGTATTTTCATGTTGTTCCTGGCCATCGGTCTGGTGGCCTGGGTGAACATCGCCAGGTTGGTCCGCGGACAAATCCTGGGTCTAAAATCACGGGACTTCGTGAACGCGGCGCGGGCCATGGGCGGCGAAGGCAGCTACATCACGTGGCGGCATCTTTTACCCAACTCGCTGGGCCCGGTGATCGTTTCGGTTACTTTCAACGTGCCGCGGGCTATTTTTACCGAAGCGGCCTTGAGTTACATCGGCATCGGTGTTAAAGTGCCGACCCCAAGCTGGGGTGCCATGATTCAGGACGGCTTCAACCTCATCTTTTCCAAGCCATATATGCTCCTGTTCCCGGCGATTGCGCTGGCTTTACTAATGCTCTCGTTTACCTTTTTAGGTGACGGTCTGCGCGATGCGCTGGACCCAAAACAGAGAAGATAAAATATGAAACCGATTTTGGAAGTCTGCAACCTGTCCACCAATTTCCATACCCAGGATGGTATTGTCAAAGCAGTGGACAACGTTTCTTATAACATCGGACGCGGCGAAACCGTCGCCCTCGTGGGTGAAAGCGGTTGCGGTAAAACCGTGAGCGCCCTGTCTGTGTTGCGTTTGGTGGCAGAACCGGTCGGTAAAATCACTCAAGGCTCGGTCTTCTTCGACGGCGTCGATCTTTTAAAGCTGCCGGAGAATGAAATGCGTAAATATCGCGGCTCCAGAATCTCAATGATTTTCCAGGAACCGCTCACATCATTGAACCCGGTCGTGACCATTGGCAGCCAGATTGCCGAAGGTTTGGAAACGCACAAGCAGATGTCGCACCACGAAGCCATCAATGAAGCAATCAATCTCTTGAAATTAGTAGGCATACCGCACCCGGAATCACGCGTGAATGATTACCCGCACCAATTCAGCGGCGGCATGCGGCAGCGTGTCATGATCGCCATCGCCATTGCCTGTAAACCGGAGTTAATTATCGCCGACGAACCGACCACCGCCGTCGATGTCACCATCCAGGCGCAATTACTGGAACTCATCCGTGGTATCTCAAAGGAACTGAATACCTCACTTATTTTAATTACCCATAACCTGGGCATTGTGGCTCGTTACGCCCACCGGGTGTTTGTGATGTACGCCGGACGCATCGTGGAAAGCGGGACTTCATTGGAGGTCTATCATCACCCCGATCACCCTTACACGGCAGGATTGCTAGCTTCAGTACCCCGTTTGGACGAACCACGTAAACTACGTTTAGAGCCCATCAAAGACCAACCTCCGGATTTGATATCGCTGCCACCCGGCTGCGCTTTTGAGCCGCGCTGCGGTTACGCCATCGATCAATGCCGCAAAGAAAAACCAGACCTGATAGAAATCAGCCGAAATCATTTTTCGGCTTGCTGGGTCGCCCAGAAGGGACATAAACCATGGCAAAAGAAATCGTCCTAGAAATTAATAATCTCACCAAGTATTTCCCGGTCGTGAAAGGGTTTATCCGGCGGAGTGTCGTGGCGGAAGTAAAAGCCGTGGACGGCGTTTCCCTGGCTATTCACAAAGGTGAGACGGTGGGATTGGTAGGTGAAAGCGGGTGCGGCAAAACTACGCTGGGTAAATGCGCTTTGCAATTGATACGTCCCACCTCCGGCGAGGTGATTTTCCACGGTCAAGACCTGACTGAACTCGATGACAAGGCTTTGCGCCCGCTACGTAAGCACTTCCAAATCATTTTCCAGGATCCTTATGATTCCTTGAATCCCCGCTTTACCGCCACCGATATCGTGGGTGAACCGTTGAGAATTCATAACCTGCTGAGTGGCAAAGCCTACGATGAAAGGGTGGCGGAACTCCTGGATATCGTGGGATTGGCGCCTTACATGGCGGACCGTTATCCTCACGAATTCAGCGGCGGTCAGCGGCAGAGACTGGGCGTCGCCCGGGCGCTGGCTTTGCAACCCGAGTTTATACTGTGCGATGAGCCGCTCTCCGCCCTCGATGTCTCCATCCAGGCGCAAATTTTGAATCTACTGGACGACCTGCAGCAAAAATACGGCGTGGCCTACCTGTTCATTTCCCACGATTTATCTGTGGTCCGGCACATCAGCGACCGCGTTGTTGTGATGTATCTGGGAAAAATCATGGAAATATCGAATCGTGACGAACTCTACAGCGCCCCGATGCACCCTTATACCAAGGCGTTGTTATCCGCCGTGCCTATTCCCGATCCCGCCGTTGAAGCCAAGCGCGCGGTGCAGGTGCTGAAAGGCGAAGTCCCCAGCCCGCTCAATCCTCCCTCCGGCTGTGTCTTCCATCCCCGCTGTCCGCAGGCTTTCAAGGATTGCTCGGAAATTTTGCCGGTGCTGGGCGATACCGGTAACGGCCACCACGTGGCGTGTCTACTATACAAGGAATCTTATCCCTAACTGATTTTCTACGTCATCCTGACCTAGATTCAACATCCAGCGTTTTTCCTTTTTTAGATTCTCTTCCCTTACTCCAATACGGTATCCGTGTCCTCATAAACGGTGTAGTCTGCTTTTGCTAGACCTCGTACCTCATTCGCCATCCCACCCTTCAAGATAGAAGGGCGGTAAAACAGATTTGATAAACATAAACCTACGAACGGTATACCCTTGCCTGTGTCAAAATCAATCCGCTGGCCTCTTCGGTCGTGATCTCCCCATTTTTCATACGCTGCAACACCTTTTCTGCTTCGACGATAAACCCGGGCGCGCAGCGTGCTATCGGCGGACTATCGAACAACCTGGCATGGGGAATGCCCGCTGCTTCGGCGGCCATCAAACAGGCAAAGAAAACATCGCTGATCTCCTCCACCATGGCTCCCTTCTCCGCCTGGAACAAATGGCAATAATGCATCCGGCAAACGACGGGACGTAATTCGTAGATCGGGCACATCTGAAAACGTGTATCGTATAGTTCACATTTAGCCACCAGGCAGCAACGCTTCTGGCAATCCCCACAGAATCTCGTTTCCAGGTCATAGTGCGACAATTCTTCCATCATGCCGGCGATCTCTTCACTGAAAAGTAAACGCATTTCATCATCCGTGATAAATGGCAATCGCTTTAGTTGCCGGACATTTTCCAGATATTGCCGGATAGTTTTGTCTTTATCAACCATAAAGCTGCTATTCTACCTTGATAAATAATACAACCCGCATCATAACACCCGGTAGACATTATGGGCAAATCATCGGATAATGTGATATTGAGTAAAGAGAATTGCGGAGGAACTAGAGTGCCAATTGACTATCAAGTGGAAGGCAAAATTGCCACGTTCACCATCAATCGCCCTGAAGCTTTTAACGCAGCGAATGTACAAATATTGGAACAATTGCATGAATATATGATAGCTTTCCGGGACAACCCGGATGTCTGGGTAGGTATCGTAACCGGTGCTGGAGAAAAAGCTTTTTGTGCGGGCGCCGATATTGCCGAAACTTTGCCATTCATGAAAAGCATCCGGGGCAAACCGTGGCTGTTCCCTGATTCGCCTTTACGGTTTTTGGATTTATATAAACCATTGATTGCGGCGGTCAATGGCGTGGCGCTGGGCGGCGGCTTGGAGATCATGCTCACCTGCGATATCAGAATCGCCGCGGAGCACGCCCGTTTCGGCTCGCCGGAAGTCAATCTGGGGCTAATACCCGGCTGGGGCGGCACACAACGTCTGTTACGCACCATTCCTTACGTTAAGGCGGCGGAGATCATTCTTTCCGGCAAACCGATCAACGCGCCGGAAGCTTACCGCATCGGGTTGATAAACGAAGTGGTGAAAAAAGAGGAACTCATGCCGCGGGCGCGCCAGTGGGCGGCAGATCTGTGCCGGGTAGGCCCTTTGGCTTTGCGCGCCGCGAAAGAAGCCATGATGAGAGGTTATAATCTGCCGCTCAGCGAAGGTTTGAAACTGGAAAGTGAACTGTTCGATTATCTGCTGGGCACGGAAGATCACGCTGAAGGACGTAACGCTTTTCTGCAAAAAAGCCGACCCGAATTCAAAGGCAAGTAGGAGGCAACCATGAATGATAAACAACCGGCGGTGACACTGAATATGGTGGCTTATCAAGAAGGGGCGGTGGTTAGCGGACATTGATCGATAAGAAAACCGGCACCGTCACGTTATTCGCTTTCGCCGCCGGTCAGGGCTTGAGCGAACACACCGCGCCGTTCGATGCCTTGGTACAGATACTTGACGGAGAAGCTGAGGTCACGATCTCCGGCAAGTCTTACCGCCTCTCCACCGGGCAAAATATTATTATGCCCGCCCACCAACCGCATGCCCTCAAAGCCAACTATCAATTCAAAATGATGCTGGTGATGATCAAAGAGTAAATATCGCCTTCAAAGTAGACAAGCTGTTCACGAACTCCTTTCGCTCCCAGATTGAATTAAGGTGAAGATCGTTTTTAGTAGATTAGCCTGTTTACCCCCGTTACGCTCTCAAGCAGTTTGCAGCATTTGTAATTAGCAATTGAGATTTGTTTGTTATTTGCAGCTTGATTATTGGAATTTGCGTATTAGTGGAGCCAAGGAGATTCGAACTCCTGACCTTCCCGATTGCATCGGGACGCTTTCCTATGACATCTGACTGTTGTGTTTAACCGGTGCGGGGGGTGATTCAATTTGCGTGTTGGTGGTGCTGGGGTATCAATAGGTAATACTTTCGCAATGGTATTCTCACTTCACATCTAATAAAATGGGAATGAGCAAGGAGACTGCTGAATAGACGTGGCCGATTGGAAAGAAAAACTTAACGGGGATCCTGTACCCTGGCTGCTGGAACCCGACGAATACCAGCCAGCCATCCGCTATTATACCCTGCGTGATATCCTCGGCCGGGACGAGAACGATAGCGAAGTCAAAGC
>JAQTOJ010000028.1 GCA_028713395.1 Dehalococcoidales bacterium
TAAACCCGCCGCCGCTTGGTTCGTAGACTTGCCGCCGGACATTCAACTTTCCTGTTTGAAAGTCTATATCCTTCCATTGCAAACCCATTAATTCCCCTTGCCGCATCCCGGTTGCTAATGCCAGACGGTAAAATGGATCACCGCCAACGCTCAAAATGAATTGACTTACCTGGCCTTCATCCCATATAGACATTTCCCTTGTTTCCGGTCTGGGGACTTCCGCCAGGGCTGCCCAATTCTGGGCAACCAATCCATGTTTTAGCGAGTATTCCAGGAATCCATGTAAGACTGTATGAGTTATTTCAATCGTTCGCTTACCGATCCCCTCCCCTAATAACTTGTTATAGAAATTCTGGATTTTTGCCGCGCTTAGGTCCTGCATTTTCAGGCTTCCCAGGTGTGGAAGGATATACAATCTTCCGGTCATGGCATATTGCGCACCTGTCGCCGGTCGGCGGCTCGCTTCTTTCATTTGCAGCCATTCAGGGAATATGTCCTCAACTTTCGTTTTGGAGCTTGCATAAGTCAAACCTTGTTTGACCTGTGTTTTCATGCTGTTAAGCCAGTCCTGCGCTTCCCTTTTTGTTGGTCTGACTTTGTTTATCCTCTTCCCCTCTACCGATATTTGTGCCAGCCAGGTTCCATTAGGTTTATGAGATAACGATCCTTCGCCTTTCGTTCTGTTTGCCATAACTACCTCTTTCGGAAATATAAAGTGCTGTGCTCTTGCGTTTTGTCACCGTTTGCTTAGGACGAATGGCGTTACCGCAAAAGCACAGCACAATATAGACAAACAAAAAACGCCAAATTCATCCTAAGCAATTTAAGTATAGAGCTTTTCCGTAAAAAGTCAAGTGAGGTCTCAATATCTCAATTCCCCCACAATTGCTAGAGGATTGAAAATATAAGAGCGTATTTCCATTTTAGGCGTGTTTTTGTATATTTCATCACCCATTGTAAAATCGTAGAAAGGGCGGAATATTTCGGGCATTCCTTCGGGTTTTCCGCCGGACTTTGCAAATATATCAGCGTAAAGCTCTTTTGTCCCGCCCCATCCGCCGATCCAGAACCCTAAATTCAACGGGTTCGGTTCTGGTTGCAATTCTCTGCCAACGCCCGGAAAAAACATAACTAATTCCGAGTATTCATCACGGCATTCAATACACTGCCAGGCAACCGATCTATGAGTATCGACCGCTAACTTGAATTCATCGGTTTCACTGATCCATCCATTTTCACGATCCAAAGCATGGCCTTCCTCATGGAGGCAATCAGCCGGCATGACGCACGAAATTTCGCCGGTCCATATATTGAAATGAGCGGTTTGCTGCGAAAGCGAGAAAAACAGGAAGATCAGAAATTCAATCATTCACCTTCCGCTTCCCAGGTTACCGCCGTTGTTCCCGTTGAGTTTCCTGTGAAACAATATACATTGATCGTGAATTGAGAATTCGACGGATTCCACCAGGTGGCCAGCATAAAAAAGACGCCTGCGTTAACCATGATGTGAGGGGTGTTCGTAAACGCTTCCGGGAATGTGACGACAACGGAAGATAACTGCTCAGCGTTGTGAGTCACATTAACCGTTCCCTTATATTTTTTGATATTGGCAGCGGTCGGCGTGTAATTCGTCGTTCCTGGCGTAGACCAATTCGTCGCGCTTCCTCCCTGCCGCTCTGTAACCAATGTAGGGACGCTCGGCGTCGCCCCCTCAATAGCGAGAATCCTCGTTTCGTGATCTGCCAGATCGTTTGCAACCGGAATACCGAAATCAGCCGTACTGATTGGCGTTCCTGTCGTGGGTGGTGTAACCGCTGTATATGCCATAATATTTTTCTCCTTAATTTATTGGCTTCCCCGCGTGCGGGGGTTATCTGATTAGTTGATTTATATCTGTTCAAACACTTTTTCTAGCGGAACGATTTTGATAATATTTCCGCGTTCGTCCGTTTTTACCCGGCCTAATTCCTTGTCAATTGAAAAACTTCTGACCGGCGCGCCGTATTCCGGTTCGTGTCCTTCCAATTGACTATCTACCTCGATCAAAGTATTTCTAGCGCGTTTGATTCCTTCGATCGCTTCGGCGGCGGCGGCTTCCGCTGCTTCCAATTTCGGAAACGCGCGGCTTTTCTCCGCGTCTCTTTGAGCCTGTTTTGCCAGGCTGTTCGCCTGCATTCTTCGATCCTGGTCACTTCCCCCAACCATAGACAAAAGGTTAGTAAACACCTCGGCGACGGCCCGCTGTTTATACATATCGCCGGACGATTGCGCTTCATCATAAATTCTTTTCAGGCGGTTCATAACCTCCGGGTCATTATTTGATATTCCGCCGGGTGAACCGACAATCTGTTTAATCAGCATTTCGTTCATTTGCATTTCGCTTGTCAATTTGGCGGCGTCCCACCTTCTAACCTCTTCATGTTTGGCGGCTTCTACCATCTTCAATCTGTATTCGGCTTCTGTAATAGCAGCGTTCCATTCGCCCACCGCCCCGGCCAATACCGCCGGCTCGATTTCATTGCGAACCTTTACAATGGAACGCTCGATCTGACTGCGTTCCCAGGCAGTCATAATACCTTTATACTGGTTATATTCCTTGAAGCCCTCGTATAATTCTTTCAGCATTTCACGCCAATTTCCTGAATGACTTCTGTTTGTAAACATTTTTAATCTCCTTTATTTCTGATTGAATTCCAAAATAGACTAGCGATTGCCTGACCATGCGCCGGGCTGGTGTGGTCTGGTAAATGTAGCCCTGGCTGACTATCGACAATATACGCCTCTGTTCTTTGATGGGAAGCTAATTCCCTTAAACGGTCGTTTTCATAAACGCCTTCGCTTTCCATTTCTTTTTGACATGCCTGACAAATTCCCCGCTGCCGTTTTCTGCAATTGCGCCAGGTCACACCTTCCGGGTGTGGAGTCACATAAACCTTCGGCGGTATCTGTTCATTTGAAGAGTAGATATAAAAAGGATTGTCAACCGCCGTCGCTTCTTGCGGTACAAACTTTCCGGCCAGCGCCCCCCAGTGAGCCATTGACAGCGCCACCGCCGCATCTATCTTATGGCTGGTTTTCTCTTTTGCCAGGCGGTAACCCCTGGGACTTTCCACTGCGACCGCGTTCTTTATATGTTCATTCAAGGTTGGATCGTTATAGTGTCTGATTGTTCGGCCAAGAATCGCGGTATATAGGGCCTGATCGCTCTCAACCCTCCCCGCGTTCTGCGCCAGCTCGATTACCTTTATTCCGACTTTCTCCCATTTCAAAATCAGGGAATGCAGCTGATATGGGTCACAAACCACCGCCGCCAGATTCCCGGACGTGTGGAGCCTCATCACTTCCGCGCCGATTGTCTCATCCAGGTCTACGGTCGGTTTTCCGAACCTGATACCCGCGATTTTTACCGGCTTCCACACGCGGGATAAAACCACATCGATAAACCCGCCTTCGATGTATTGGCAACCGATCAAAGAGGTAAGATCATGGCTTGTACTTGCATCCGCACCTAATATGACCTTGCGCTTGTCGCCTTCCTGTAATGGCTTGATAGCAGGCGAATAACAGGCTGCCCAGGCTTCTGGTGCGATAAAGGCTGATTCGTTACTGGTTCGGGTATTTCCGTGCATCCTGGTGAATGCGTTAGCCCGGAGGGTCTTTTGTTGCTCCGCATAATAAGCCGCCGCTTCTTTTGGTGTTCCCCGGAAACAACGCTCCCGCGCCTGTTCGCCTTCCATGTGAAAAAGAATCAGACCACCGTCAAGGAAAACCGGCCAATCATTATTTATCTGCTCTCCCTGTTTGCCCCGATCAACCAGACCATGCCAGGTGTTTGAGCTTCCTTCAAAACCTGCATATGAGTCCACTATTCTTAAAGCCGGGAAGCCGTATTTCTTGCCCGGTGGCGGAGTAAGTTCGTCATAAAATCTGACCCCAGCTTCGAATAGAACGCCCCATAATTCGGTAAAGCTTGCGGTCAGGTGATTCGCGCCAGCAGCCCCCGCACTGTCAACCGCCAGGGCTGTGAGGGTTGAGCCGGTCGGAATGAATACCAGTTCTTTACCCGTAACCTTTACATTGGCGGATAAATAACTATTCCGCTTTACCATGTCCGCGACTTCTGAAAATACCCGGCTTGCGGCCTGGTCAAGATCGTTACCGGCGGCAAAATGAACACCGGGCAAGGCAAGCCAGCGCCAGGCTGTTAGAACGGCGTTCAATAGGGTTTTACCGGTCTTTTTTACGTTGGATATCCCCAGGGTGGAGCAAACATCACGATATTCCCACCAGGCCAATAGAACGGCCTTCTGCCAATCAATTAGGGCGATAGGCTGCCCGTCCTCACCGATCCAGCCGTAAGGACCTTCACACCAGGCCGCCGGGCCTATGCTCCGCAGACGTTTTGAATAATCGTCAATCTTTGGCATTGTCACCGCCTTCCATAGCATTTAATACGTCCACAATATGCGCCCCACCTTTTGCCGCATCCTTTTCGTTCTGCTGGACCTGCGCCCAGGCGCGTAAGGTCACACCTGATAACCAACCGAACCGCGCAACGTAACGATCCAGCGCCGGAATATCACCTTCCTGCGCGGCTTTTGATACCGCGTCCCAAAAGAGATTACAGACCGCTTGCAACCTAATCGCATCCGCCCGAACCATGTCCGATATACCCTTGATTTCAAGGTCATTCTTAACAGATTCGAGTTCATGCGCAGCCAGCCCGATAAGGGGTTTTTGTGCTTGAATTCGCTTGATTGCTCCCTCTCCGCCGTGCTTTACCGCGTTCTGATTATTTTTTTCACCCATGCGTTTTATCCTGTCCTATGAGAGTAAATCAGGGGGTTGGCCTGTTTTTTGACCGATTCTAAAGGATTCACCCCCAAAAGAGAGAGGTATGATAGGTCTGGAATCCGCAGAAGTGCTACTACCTACTACCAGTTGGGTAGTAACTGGTAGGTATAGTAGTGGTGGTAACTGGTAGTAACACTTATATATATTTGGCATAGTATTTATGTCCTTCGATATTTTCGAGCGACACCAACCCTGCATTGACCAAATCGGTCAATCTCTTAGATGTATTGGAAAGGTCTTGCTTGACGATCTTAGCGATGGTTGAGGCCTGCGCCTTGCCCGTCTCATCTAGCGCCGCCAGGATATTGGCCCGGTGTTCTGTTATTTCGATGTCAAAACTATTCCCTTTGAATTGCCAGGTAAAGGTATCGCGGTCCCATGACAGGCGCATGTCAATCTCTTCGATGTCCCTGCCCCGGCCCTTGAGGACTGCGCCAGGTTTACCCTGTTCTCTGTATAGTGCGAATATCGTATCGGCTGCCCCGGTTTTCGCCGTGCTGCTTATGATGTCATCGACCGGATCAGCCGCGAAGGTGGAAGGTTTCCGCGTGTGGTCAACCAGGATAATCGCATTATTGTGAAGACCGGCCAGATCGTGAAGCCTGGAGATAATCGGGCCGATGACTTCCGCTTTCGCCTGATCTACTCCCGGGGTCGCCCTGGTCAATGTATCCACCACTACCAGGGAATAGGCGTTCGCTTCGATGTCAGCGGCCAGTAAATCAATCCCCTTGCCCTGAAATGGGGTCCAGCGTAAGGCAAAATCGATATTACAATCAAGCGGAATACTCATACTTTGAATACGGCTTTTCAGGCGCCGGGCTGAATCTTCCAGCGCCAAATATAGAACCTTGCCGGCTTCAATGTCTTCATTGAAAATCTTTCCACCCTTCCCGACCGCGTAAGAAATTTGAAGCATAAGCCAGCTTTTACCCAGTTTTGGCCTGCCGCCTAAAATGCTCAATCCTACGGGGATTTTCCCCGGAATAATCCAGCGCGTTTCTGGAAAGTCCGTTGTCAATAATTCGGCGACGGTCCACCTGGTTTTGAGGTCAGATTCCAGCATAGGTATACCCCCCTTGAATTGGATCCCGTGGGGATTGGCTGAAAGCGGATCGTAAAGACTGCAGCGCTTCCGATTCCGTGTAGGGGTTTTCTTTTATACCGTTCGGTACACTACGGGCATATTGGCGCATATAATTTTCAGCTTCCCCCATGGATAATCCGCAATCTCGGAGCTGCGCCGCCAGTAGAAAACCTTGTTGATTACGATTGCCAGGGAAAGCGGCCCGGATATATTTATTCAGAAAATAGACGGCCGGTCCGGTCGGGTCGGAAAAACGCAACGCGTTGCGTTTTTGATCCTTATTCTCTTTGTGGGTTTTATTGATAATGATTTTCAACAACCATTCGGGTGCATCTACCAGGGGTTTATAAATCCCTTCATCGTCAAGCCAGGTATAAGGTAAGCCGGTGCAAATGTACCCTCTCGACCGTAAGTCAATTCCCTTCGCAATTACTCCGGCGTTGTTGGGGATTTCGATCCCCTGCGGTTGCTTGAAAATCAGGTGAAAACCGCCGCCAGGTGTGAGCTGCGCCGGGCCTCTAGTCCATTTCCCGCTTGCGTGTTCATCTACCAGGCTTTCCCATGAATGCGGATCGTCCACATCTACGGCGAAAATTCCAGAAGTAATGCAGGCTATCCCCACCAAAGCATCAAAATTCCTTTTCCACCAATTGTCAATCTGGATTGTGTCCCTTGTTGCGTCCAGGAATCCGCGCGGTGTTATCGGTCTTTTATCCTGCCTGCATGGGAAAACACTCCATCCCCGGCGCGTACAAGCAAGGGCGATATTTAAATTATCCATTCTTTACCCCCAGCTTGATCTCCAGTTGCTTGATCTGTTTCGCCAGGGCGTTTATCTGTTTGTCCCCCCCTTTATTGGCGACCAGATAGAAAAACTTTTTCCGCAGACGGTCCAGCCGTTTCAGATCATTCATGGCTGCACCTGTGCGCGTTTATGTATTTCTCGAAGTCGTTTACTTCCACCCGAACAGTCCCAGGCCCAACGCGAACGGTAGGGATTTCCGCGCCCATCAACCGGTACGCCTGCGTGGTTGAGATATTCAGAATCCGGGCGATATCCGACGCCTTCAAAAACTGGGGAATATCAGTGATTGGATTGTTCATAAGCAGCACCCAGGCGGCCAATTTTTGAGTATGGAGATCGCAAGAAACCCTTATTGACCGCGCTTTCGCGGATTGCGTCCCGGATCACCTGGGACATATCCGCTTCCGGTCCTGATTCCTGGGCAAGAAAATCCAGCATTTCCTGTTCGGTAGTGCTTATTCGAAACGCAATGGTTTTTTTAAAATTTTCCGAGATCATAATTTCTCCTGAGGGTTAAATGAAAACGCCTGTCCACTAAGTTTCTCAACTTAGGACAGGCGCGGCCTTTCGGCGGGGTCTGGTGTCACATAAGCGCAGCTTTTCAGCGGGGCTTTGATAACAAAGTCATTATTCAGTTGGCAGGTATTCAATTACTTTTATCCCGCATAAATATACAAAGAAAATGTCGGCCAACATGTTCGACCCTCTTCGGTTATTGATATGGGATAAACACATTATCGCACAATGCATAATAAAATGCAATACTTTTAGATCAGATATTCTATTTTTTAAGATTTCTCATATAACGTGAGTTCAGCATTTCGGCGGCGGTACGCGGAGAAACATTAAGCATTTCTGCGGCGGTATTACGATCAAGATGCAAATTTGCATCTTGATCTACTGATTTTCTATCTCCGCCATGCTGTAACGTTTCCAACCGACTAGCGACAATAGCTCTTTATCTGGTGAACGAAAAGTTGCAGACAAAGTTGCAGACTTTGAAAATCAACATCTGATAACGTCAATAACATATATACCAATAGTCCCTATCTTTTACCCCGTCAAGCACAAAAAGGGAAGAATAGGGACTATTGGTAAGGATGTTATTAGACTTCTACCGACTTCGAATCAGTAGGTTGCGCGTTCGAATCGCGCCGGGGGCGCCTTAATTTTAAGTTTTTGAGCATAAATACCTTCATATTCGTTAGTCATTTGGCAGTTTTGCCTTCGATTTGGATTTTTACCTCTTCCTGCGGTTGCACTTGGTTGCACTTGGTAAAATCTATCGCGGTTATGGCTGTGATTTCATCCATTAGTTTTGACGCGGATTCCTGGTCATCGGGTATATAGTGAGCATAAGTTGTAAGTAAAATATCCAGGCTTTGGCCCAGGATTCCCGCAACCCTAACCGCCGGTTCACCGTGTAAAAGCATGATACTTGCGGCCGTGTGTCGAATATCATGGAATCTTATTTGTGGTAAACCAGCCCGCTTTGTCGCCTGTACAAAATTACGTAAGACGTTCCTTGACTGTAACGGCGTTCCAACACTTGAAGGAAAAACCAGGTCATAATCATTCCACCGACCCCCGGCGACGGCGGCCATTAGTTGAACGTTCACGGAATGGTTTCGGATGGATTCAATCACACCCTTACCCAGGCGGATAACCCTTTTCCCGCGTTCTGTCTTTGGCGGTTGGAAAACAAAACCGCCGCCGCTTGGTTCGTAGACCTGCCGCCGGACATTCAATTTTCCGGCCTGAAAATCAACATCCTTCCATTGCAGGCCCATGAGTTCCCCTTGTCGCATCCCGGTTGCGAAAGCCAGATGGTAAAATGGATCCCCGCCAACGTTCAAAAGAAATTGGCTAACCTGGCTTTCATCCCATATTGACATTTCCCTTGTTTCCGGCCTGGGGACTTCCGCCAGGGCTGCCCAATTCTGTGCAACCAATCCATGCTTTAGCGAGTAATCCAGGAATCCATGTAAGACCGTATGAGTTATTTCAATCGTTCGCTTTCCGATTCCTTCCCCTAATAACTTGTTATAGAAATTCTGTATCCTGGCGGCGTTCAGGTCTTGCATTTTCAGATTCCCTAAATGCGGAATAATATAAAGTCTCCCGGTCATGGCATATTGCGCACCTGTCGCCGGTCGGCGGCTCGCTTCTTTCATTTGCAGCCATTCAGGGAATATGTCCTCAACTTTCGTTTTGGAGCTTGCATAAGTCAAACCTTGTTTGACCTGTGTTTTCATGCTGTTAAGCCAGTCCTGCGCTTCCCTTTTTGTTGGTCTGACTTTGTTTATCCTCTTCCCCTCTACCGATATTTGTGCCAGCCAGGTTCCATTAGGTTTATGAGATAACGATCCTTCGCCTTTCGTTCTGTTTGCCATAACTACCTCTTTCGGAAATATAAAGTGCTGTGCTCTTGCGTTTTGTCACCGTTTGCTTAGGACGAATGGCGTTACCGCAAAAGCACAGCACAATATAGACAAACAAAAAACGCCAAATTCATCCTAAGCAATTTAAGTATAGAGCTTTTCCGTAAAAAGTCAAGTGAGGTCTCAATATCTCAATTCCCCCACAATTGCTAGAGGATTGAAAATATAAGAGCGTATTTCCATTTTAGGCGTGTTTTTGTATATTTCATCACCCATTGTAAAATCGTAGAAAGGGCGGAATATTTCGGGCATTCCTTCGGGTTTTCCGCCGGACTTTGCAAATATATCAGCGTAAAGCTCTTTTGTCCCGCCCCATCCGCCGATCCAGAACCCTAAATTCAACGGGTTCGGTTCTGGTTGCAATTCTCTGCCAACGCCCGGAAAAAACATAACTAATTCCGAGTATTCATCACGGCATTCAATACACTGCCAGGCAACCGATCTATGAGTATCGACCGCTAACTTGAATTCATCGGTTTCACTGATCCATCCATTTTCACGATCCAAAGCATGGCCTTCCTCATGGAGGCAATCAGCCGGCATGACGCACGAAATTTCGCCGGTCCATATATTGAAATGAGCGGTTTGCTGCGAAAGCGAGAAAAACAGGAAGATCAGAAATTCAATCATTCACCTTCCGCTTCCCAGGTTACCGCCGTTGTTCCCGTTGAGTTTCCTGTGAAACAATATACATTGATCGTGAATTGAGAATTCGACGGATTCCACCAGGTGGCCAGCATAAAAAAGACGCCTGCGTTAACCATGATGTGAGGGGTGTTCGTAAACGCTTCCGGGAATGTGACGACAACGGAAGATAACTGCTCAGCGTTGTGAGTCACATTAACCGTTCCCTTATATTTTTTGATATTGGCAGCGGTCGGCGTGTAATTCGTCGTTCCTGGCGTAGACCAATTCGTCGCGCTTCCTCCCTGCCGCTCTGTAACCAATGTAGGGACGCTCGGCGTCGCCCCCTCAATAGCGAGAATCCTCGTTTCGTGATCTGCCAGATCGTTTGCAACCGGAATACCGAAATCAGCCGTACTGATTGGCGTTCCTGTCGTGGGTGGTGTAACCGCTGTATATGCCATAATATTTTTCTCCTTAATTTATTGGCTTCCCCGCGTGCGGGGGTTATCTGATTAGTTGATTTATATCTGTTCAAACACTTTTTCTAGCGGAACGATTTTGATAATATTTCCGCGTTCGTCCGTTTTTACCCGGCCTAATTCCTTGTCAATTGAAAAACTTCTGACCGGCGCGCCGTATTCCGGTTCGTGTCCTTCCAATTGACTATCTACCTCGATCAAAGTATTTCTAGCGCGTTTGATTCCTTCGATCGCTTCGGCGGCGGCGGCTTCCGCTGCTTCCAATTTCGGAAACGCGCGGCTTTTCTCCGCGTCTCTTTGAGCCTGTTTTGCCAGGCTGTTCGCCTGCATTCTTCGATCCTGGTCACTTCCCCCAACCATAGACAAAAGGTTAGTAAACACCTCGGCGACGGCCCGCTGTTTATACATATCGCCGGACGATTGCGCTTCATCATAAATTCTTTTCAGGCGGTTCATAACCTCCGGGTCATTATTTGATATTCCGCCGGGTGAACCGACAATCTGTTTAATCAGCATTTCGTTCATTTGCATTTCGCTTGTCAATTTGGCGGCGTCCCACCTTCTAACCTCTTCATGTTTGGCGGCTTCTACCATCTTCAATCTGTATTCGGCTTCTGTAATAGCAGCGTTCCATTCGCCCACCGCCCCGGCCAATACCGCCGGCTCGATTTCATTGCGAACCTTTACAATGGAACGCTCGATCTGACTGCGTTCCCAGGCAGTCATAATACCTTTATACTGGTTATATTCCTTGAAGCCCTCGTATAATTCTTTCAGCATTTCACGCCAATTTCCTGAATGACTTCTGTTTGTAAACATTTTTAATCTCCTTTATTTCTGATTGAATTCCAAAATAGACTAGCGATTGCCTGACCATGCGCCGGGCTGGTGTGGTCTGGTAAATGTAGCCCTGGCTGACTATCGACAATATACGCCTCTGTTCTTTGATGGGAAGCTAATTCCCTTAAACGGTCGTTTTCATAAACGCCTTCGCTTTCCATTTCTTTTTGACATGCCTGACAAATTCCCCGCTGCCGTTTTCTGCAATTGCGCCAGGTCACACCTTCCGGGTGTGGAGTCACATAAACCTTCGGCGGTATCTGTTCATTTGAAGAGTAGATATAAAAAGGATTGTCAACCGCCGTCGCTTCTTGCGGTACAAACTTTCCGGCCAGCGCCCCCCAGTGAGCCATTGACAGCGCCACCGCCGCATCTATCTTATGGCTGGTTTTCTCTTTTGCCAGGCGGTAACCCCTGGGACTTTCCACTGCGACCGCGTTCTTTATATGTTCATTCAAGGTTGGATCGTTATAGTGTCTGATTGTTCGGCCAAGAATCGCGGTATATAGGGCCTGATCGCTCTCAACCCTCCCCGCGTTCTGCGCCAGCTCGATTACCTTTATTCCGACTTTCTCCCATTTCAAAATCAGGGAATGCAGCTGATATGGGTCACAAACCACCGCCGCCAGATTCCCGGACGTGTGGAGCCTCATCACTTCCGCGCCGATTGTCTCATCCAGGTCTACGGTCGGTTTTCCGAACCTGATACCCGCGATTTTTACCGGCTTCCACACGCGGGATAAAACCACATCGATAAACCCGCCTTCGATGTATTGGCAACCGATCAAAGAGGTAAGATCATGGCTTGTACTTGCATCCGCACCTAATATGACCTTGCGCTTGTCGCCTTCCTGTAATGGCTTGATAGCAGGCGAATAACAGGCTGCCCAGGCTTCTGGTGCGATAAAGGCTGATTCGTTACTGGTTCGGGTATTTCCGTGCATCCTGGTGAATGCGTTAGCCCGGAGGGTCTTTTGTTGCTCCGCATAATAAGCCGCCGCTTCTTTTGGTGTTCCCCGGAAACAACGCTCCCGCGCCTGTTCGCCTTCCATGTGAAAAAGAATCAGACCACCGTCAAGGAAAACCGGCCAATCATTATTTATCTGCTCTCCCTGTTTGCCCCGATCAACCAGACCATGCCAGGTGTTTGAGCTTCCTTCAAAACCTGCATATGAGTCCACTATTCTTAAAGCCGGGAAGCCGTATTTCTTGCCCGGTGGCGGAGTAAGTTCGTCATAAAATCTGACCCCAGCTTCGAATAGAACGCCCCATAATTCGGTAAAGCTTGCGGTCAGGTGATTCGCGCCAGCAGCCCCCGCACTGTCAACCGCCAGGGCTGTGAGGGTTGAGCCGGTCGGAATGAATACCAGTTCTTTACCCGTAACCTTTACATTGGCGGATAAATAACTATTCCGCTTTACCATGTCCGCGACTTCTGAAAATACCCGGCTTGCGGCCTGGTCAAGATCGTTACCGGCGGCAAAATGAACACCGGGCAAGGCAAGCCAGCGCCAGGCTGTTAGAACGGCGTTCAATAGGGTTTTACCGGTCTTTTTTACGTTGGATATCCCCAGGGTGGAGCAAACATCACGATATTCCCACCAGGCCAATAGAACGGCCTTCTGCCAATCAATTAGGGCGATAGGCTGCCCGTCCTCACCGATCCAGCCGTAAGGACCTTCACACCAGGCCGCCGGGCCTATGCTCCGCAGACGTTTTGAATAATCGTCAATCTTTGGCATTGTCACCGCCTTCCATAGCATTTAATACGTCCACAATATGCGCCCCACCTTTTGCCGCATCCTTTTCGTTCTGCTGGACCTGCGCCCAGGCGCGTAAGGTCACACCTGATAACCAACCGAACCGCGCAGCGTAACGATCCAGCGCCGGAATATCCCCATCCTGTGCGGCCTTTGATACTGCATCCCAAAAGAGATTACAGACCGCTTGCAACCTAATCGCATCCGCCCGAACCATGTCCGATATACCCTTGATTTCAAGGACATTCTTAACAGATTCGAGTTCATGCGCAGCCAGTCCGATAAGGGGTTTTTGTGCTTGAATTCGCTTGATAGCTCCCTCTCCGCCGTGCTTTACCGCGTTCTGATTATTTTTTTCACCCATGCGTTTTATCCTGTCCTATGAGAGTAAATCAGGGGGTTAGCCTGTTTTTTGACCGATTCTAAGGTATTCCAGCCCTTCAAAAGGGAAAGGGGAGGGTATTTTCTTTTGTCATCCGCTTCATTT
>JAQTOJ010000029.1 GCA_028713395.1 Dehalococcoidales bacterium
GAAGATGCAATCCGGCAATACAAGCTTTATAATATTAGGCGGACTTCACCCACCCGCTGTGATGCGAAATAAAATATTGAGGAGCGAATCAGTGATTACTACCGTGACCATTCCTGAGAACAAAGCCAAAGCGTTGACAGGGAATCCCCAGGACCAATACGAATACCTGACCGGCAATCGGGCATTGATTGACCGCACCCAGAAATTTATTGAAGACGATAAACAGACCGAACTGGTGAACTGGGGGTCCGGCTCGGCGAACGGCCGCATGATTCCCAAAGAATTTACCGAAACCTGGCGCGCAAACGGACAGGGCACTAACGGTATTTTTACCGTGGTGGAACCTGCTGATTTGAAGTTGTATAAATCTTACATTGCGAAACCCCTTTCGATGCCGGACAAACCGGAAGTCTCTTTCAGCCTGGTGGATTATCACCGCGGCAACCCCATCGCCCGCTACCAGGAAGGCTGGATCATGATCAAAGCCAAGATGCCGGATGGTAAAGAAGGTTGGTACTCCGTCAGCGTGCCGGTGCCGAATCTCAATATGTGCTGGATGGGCGCGGTCTGGGGCATCCCCAAATATGTGGCCGATGAAATGACCGTAAGCACTACCAAAAACGAAGTAAAATATGCCGGCGAAATGCGTTATTCTCTGGAACTGACACCCGGTCCGGTGAAAAACAAGAAAAAGCTGGAAGATTACAAAATGTTCGGTATGGATAATGCCCTGACTTTCGTGCCCCGCAAAGATGGCAGAATGGTGCTGATCAACTGGTTCAACCGCGGCGGTGATCCTCGTCCCGCCGGCGTGGCCGAATGGGTAACTGGTATGGTGAAAATCTTCGTGAGGGCACGGGATCCATGGGCGGGTTTGATCGAACCCAACACTGTGGCGCCCGGCGTTTACCAGCGCATCATTCCCGAAGGTAAGAGCGGTGATTTCATCTGGGCCAAAGTGGGCGCAAGATAATTGGGCTCCCTGGCCTGTGTTGCATAGGTATAAAGATTCCGAATCCGATTTGCGTCGGATTCGGAATCTGACACATTTATAGCTTTGAATTTATGAGAATGGAGATATATGGCTGTACCTGATTTACTGCAAAAAGACAAGGTAGTAGTGGTCACGGGCGCTCGCAGGGGTTTGGGCAAAGCCATGGCTTTAGCCTTTGCCGAAGCCGGCGCTGATATTGTGGTTTCTGATTTCGTGGCGGCTGATGGTGAAATGGCCGCTGTGGTGGATGAGGTGAAAAAACTCGGACGCCGGGCCATCGCCGTGGAAACCGATGTCACGAAACAAGTCCAGGTGGAAGAGTTGATGGCGCGGGCTGTCAAAGAGTTCGGCAAGATCGATGTCTTGATCAATAACGCCGGTACCGGTGGCGCCGCCAGTGTCATGAATATTACCGAAGCCGAATGGGATCGAGTAATGGATACCAATCTCAAGGGCACGCTTTTTTGTTCTCAAGCGGCGGGTAAAACCATGATGCTGCAGAAAAGCGGCAATATTATCAACATTGCTTCAGTCGGGGCTTACCTGAAAGGTACTTCGCCCTATGCCATTTCCAAGAAATCCATACTGTCTATTACCCAGGGTTTCGCCGCCATTTTGGGGCCGTATAAAGTGCGGGTGAACGCCATCGCCCCCGGCGCGGTGAAAACCGATATGACGCGCATGTTTTGGGAAAATCCCAAAATGTTGGAACACTACGTGAGCGAGATACCGCTTGGCAGAATGGGCGAGGTGCGCGATATTGCGGATGTGGCGCTCTTTTTAGCGTCGGACGCCGCCAAATATGTCACCGGCACCAGCATCCTGGTAGACGGCGGTATTTTACCCGCCAACCTGCCGCCACGGGCTGATTTTATCAGAGCGCTGCGGGCGGAATCTGCCAAAAAATAAGCTATTTTCTTTTTTCGATCATCGCCAGAGTAACACCGGCGGGTTCATTGAAGAGGCAAATTTTCACACCCGGATTGATCTCAAACGGGGCTTCGATAATGAATCCGCCGTTTTGTTGTATGAGTTTGGCTTTTTCGGTGATGTCATCCACGTGGATGTACATGGTGAGGAAGGGTAATTTGGCTTTGCGCAATGTAAAAACTCCGCCGCCGCTGAAGACGTTATTCGATTCTCCGGCAGGTAATTCGTAGATGGTGGTCTTTGGGTCGTATTCCGGCGCCCAACCGAAGACTTTTTGCAGAAAAGTTACCGTTTTACCTGCGTCGTTGGAAGCTAATTCCCAGTATACTACCGGATTTTCCATATTATCTCCGTACAAAATAATTGACGTGCCCATTATACAATAATATGATTAAAGCGTTATCCAGTTTGGGAGAGGCAAAATGCGTAAAATCATCCTGGCTTCAGCCTCGCCGCGCCGTCGGGAACTGCTCCGGCAAATCGGGCTGAAATTTATCGTGGACCCTGTCAATGGTGAAGAGATGCCGACCCGATCGGGTCTCGAACCCGTGAAGTATGTCGAGTTGGTCTCGATGCACAAAGCCAAAACGGTCGCGGGACGCCATCCTGATGCTATTATCATTGCCGCGGATACCATCGGCGTGCTGGACGGCAAGATTATCGGTAAACCGCAGAACGCGGTTGAGGCCGGTAAAATATTGGCAACACTGAGCGGTCAGGCGCATTGCGTCATCACCGGGTATACCGTCATGGATACCGGGACCGGGAAAACCGTGACTAAATCGATTGAAACATTAGTTTACATAAAGTCTTTGACCGGAACG
This sequence comes from Dehalococcoidales bacterium, assembly GCA_028713395.1. Lineage (GTDB taxonomy): Bacteria > Chloroflexota > Dehalococcoidia > Dehalococcoidales > Fen-1064 > JAQTOJ01. The sequence goes on from JAQTOJ010000029.1 coordinate 2,749, forward strand.
GAAATTGAAGCTTATGTAGCTACCGGAGAACCGCTGGATAAAGCCGGGGCATATGGCATACAGGGGCGGGGTGCGGTGATTGTTGAGCGGATTGAGGGTGATTACTCTAATGTGGTGGGGTTACCCTTGTTTGCGTTGGCGGAGACATTAAAAGAGTTCGGGGTTGGGATATTGTGAAGCGGTTTATTGTGTAAACAGGGGAGACTCATGATTCCTTATTCAAATCTCCCTTGATCCCTCCCATATCAGATCTATTGGTATCTTGAAAGTTAGGTTTTTATATATTATCTGTTCAGGCATTCATCTGGGCGCCATTTTCAACTCAGGTAAATTCAAAGTGAGTGTCCAAACCCTCACGGCCGGGTAGTGGGTCAATTTGAATAATGGTTTGTTTGTGGTAGTATGTCATTTAAAAAAACTGTAAATACGTCATACTAGAATTGACAAATTTCCCCAATAATGTCTATAATAGTTAACGCTACAATCGGGAAGGTGAAACTTATGATACCTGCCATAGAAGTAGCTCGCTATTCCTCTCTCTTACAGATGAAGACACTGGCGAACTAATTACCAATCTCAAACTTCAAAAATTGCTCTATTATGCTCAAGGATTCCATCTTTGTATTTTTAACGAGCCATTATTCCCAGAGTCTATTGAGGCATGGGCACATGGACCGGTTGTGCCTGATGTATATCATAATTTTAAAGCATATGGTAGCAACACCATATCTCCTGAGAATGTTGATTTCGAAATATTTAACGATGATTTAAAAGAATTTTTAAACGAAATATATAGCGAATTTGGTCAATATTCTGCATGGAAACTACGCGAAATGACTCATGACGAACCACCTTGGAAAAATGCTTATAAAGAGGATGTCCCAGGAATCGAAATAAGCCATAAATCATTGGTAGACTATTTTAGTCAATTCGTAGAAGATGATGCTGATTAATAATGGCTCGCATTTTCAAAAAGAAAAAACAATCGGTAAAAATAAGAAATTCTAACTACCCAATTCCTACTCGTGAGCAGATAACCATTGGGAAACCCATTTTTTCCCTAATTTATTTGCAAAAAAGCTACTGTATTTCAATATGTTCTAATGAGCAAAAAATTGGCTTTACTAACACGATGAGAATATTAAGTTCTATGACTTGGAATCAAATAAACTCATCTGACCGTCATTTGCATGGCAAAGAAATCATTTCCAGAAAATCCCTTAAAGTACCCGTTCCATCATTTATTTCGGAAGACGAAAACATAATAGCTATTCGTTTTCATGATAATGCTCCAATGGTAGGAGTAAGAAGAGACGATATTTTCCATATATTTTGGTTTGATCGGAATTTTACCGTATATAATCATGATACCTAATCAGTTAGTTTTATTACTTCTTCGACCGTCCAGATATGGTTACTAATACCAGAAGCCATAGCAGGAGTTCTTGGATAGGGATTCGCTAGAGTTTTATGCGGTCTAACGAAATTGTAGTGCATAAAGTGAAGCGCTACTGCATATTCCAGGTTCTCTACTTTCTTTGAAAAGCCATTAGTTAAGTGAGTAAACCGTCTCATGCTCATTCGCATTGTAAGGTTTTGTCTTTCAACGTAGCTGGTAGAAATCAGCTTTACATCAGGATTGTCCTGTTTGATTTGTTTTTCGGCTCTTAGATATTTAGCCGGACTATAACGCTTTTCTTGTTCGATTTCTTTTCCGTATATTTTATTTAGGACTGGATAATCAACATCGGAACCAAATGAGTTGTCGATAACGTCTACATAAACTTTATAACCATCCGTAGTAAGCTGTACCCGATTTGAGAGCCTATCTTTGAGATCGTTAATAAATTGAATGGCACACTCTATATTGTGTAGCCCTACAAGCCACGTAGCCATAATTTTAGTATTGATTTGACCCTAATAATCTTATAAGAGTATAATACCGCCATCGTTACCCCAGCTATTCTTTGAATACGGGAAAGGAGTAAATCAATGGCGGAAGCTGTCACCAAAAAGCGCCTGCCGATTCGCCGGGGCAGGTTTGTGGTACCGGAAGACCCCAATAAACAACCCTACCTCATCGCCGGCAAATGCAAGCACTGCGGCCGGGTGTTTTGCCCTCCCCGTCATCTCTGCCTGAACTGTGGTAAAGAGATGATGGAAATTATCCCCCTCAGCGGTAAAGGCAAAGTCTACAGCTACTCTGAAATCCACCAGCAGCTCCCCGGCGCCCTCGTGAAAACCCCTTACGTCATCGTCATCGTCTCTATGCCGGAAGGCTGCCAGATCAGCGGCGTCATGACGGAAAAGTTCGAAGATATCTCCGTGGGCGCGGATATCGAAGTCTACTGGGAAAAGATGCTGGAAGACAAAGACGGCAACGAACTCATTGCGGATAAATACCGCCTCGTGAAGAAAGGCAAGAAGTAGGAAGGAGCAGATATGGGAACGACAGAAGCCTGGAAAAAGATGCGCGAAGTCTGCGTCCTCGGCGTGGGACTTCACAAGTTCGGTAGATTCCCGGATGAAAGCATTGGCGACCTGGGACGTGAGGCTATTTTAGCCGCCTTTGCAGATGCCGGGTGCGGCCCCAAAGACATACAGGCCGCTTTCGGCGGCCGTGTTTTCACCCCGAATACCACCGCCATGCGCCTCGTCAACGAGGTTTTTCAGACGGGTATCCTGATCGATAACGTGGAAAAAGCCTGCGCCACTTCCTCGACAGCCGTCCGTTTAGCTACTTGGGCGATCGGCGCCGGATTGTATGATGTCTGTCTGTGCGTGGGCGTGGAAAAAATGGAACGGGGACTGGTGGGCGGTGTCCCGGCGGGCGCGGAGTCACGTGCCTCTTACGGTCAATTGATGGGATTGGGCATTATGCCGGCGGAATACGCCTTGCGCGCCCGCCGTCATATGTACGAATACGGCTCGACGCGGGAAATGTTCGCGCAGGTAGCCGTGAAAAGTCACAAGAACGGCGCGCTCAACCCTTATGCGCAGTATCAGACTCCGGTGACACTGGAAGAAGTGCTCAATGCCAGGATGATCGCCGACCCGCTCACCCTCTACCAATGCTCGCCCTCTACTGACGGCGCGACGGCGGTGGTGTTATGCGCGCGTGAAGTGGCGCATAAATTCACCGGCAGACCCATTACCATTGCCGGTTGGGCAAGCGGCACGCCGGCTTACTCTGCCTCCGGCGTGTCCGGGGACGTGCAGGAAGGTTACATTGAAAGAATCGCCCGCGAAGCCTACGAAAGGGCAAGCGTGGGACCGTCCGATATTCAAGTGGCTCAGGTGCACGATGCCTTCAGCGCCGGGGAAATTTTTGCCATTGAAGACCTGGGTTTCGCTAAACCCGGTGAAGGCGGCCGGTTTGTCTGGGAAGGCAAAGCGGATATCAATGGCAAAGTGGCCATCAACACGGATGGTGGGCTGGAGAGCCGCGGGCATCCACAGGGTGCCACGGGTATTGCCATGCTGGCGGAAATTGTCCGGCAACTGCGCGGCGAGGCCGGTTTAAGACAGGTGCCGGGCAACCCGAAGGTAGGTTTACAACACAATGTCGGCGTTGGCGGCTGCAATATCTTCATCTACAAGAAATAAACAGAGGTTATGAACTGGTTGGGGGCTGCCAAAGGCAGCCCCCTTTTTTTGGGAGAATAAAAGAACTAGTCCTTGCTACCTCGTGCTCTCAGGATGCCAACAAAGCAAAGGCGGGTTTCGGCAGCTCGGTGTTGCACCCCGCCATGGAAAAAATGGCTCACAGGGTGGAGATATTACCCTCAATTCGTGGTATACTTTTTGGTTAGAAGGCTGTGGAGAAAAGGGCTTGAAAGAACGCTGGCAAAAGATCCTGCACTGGCAACACCTGACAATGTTCATCATTGTAGTGGTGACGCTGATTATGCATTTCAGCATTATTATGATCCCGGACAAACTTCTTTTTGATGAAGCTTTTTATGTTGGCGATGCCAGGTCCATAGTGCAGGGAAACGGGACTCTGCGTACCGAACACCCCCCTTTGGGGAAGTTTTTTATCGCCACCGGGGAGTTGATATTCAACGGATTCGCGCCTCCCGAAAAGAGTACTGGTGAAAAGAACCAGCAAGGCATTGGTAATGATAGTAACGATACCGCAATAAAGGTAAGCAATGCTTCTGGGTTAAGTCTTAACACCACCATTAAAATTGATGGCGAAGCCATGGATATTGTCAGCATTGATGCGGCACGCAACGAAATCATCGTTAAGAGGGGCGCTGCGGGCACGGCAATATCCAGCCATTTGGCGCAACAAATGATTTATGTGTTCACGGACAATCCCTTTGGCTGGCGCTTCTTTTCGGTGATCATGGGCACTATCAGCCTGATACTCTTTTACTTCATTTGCCGGGAACTCGGCATGCCTAAAATCGGCGTGAACATTGCCCTCTTTTTACTGGCTTTTGAGAATATTACCTTCGTGCAGGCGAGCGTGGGTATGCTGGATGTCTATGTGGTGACCTTCAGCATGGCCACCTTCTACCTCTATTTACGGGGGAAATATCTGCCGGCGGGCATCTTCGCGGCGCTGAGCGTGATGGCCAAATTGAACGGGGCGCTGGTGATACCGGTGATCGTGTTGCACTGGCTGTTCGCGCGGCGCGATAGGATCAAGTACTTCATCCTGTCCATGATATTTGCCCCGGTTTCATATTTCCTTATGCTACCGGTGGTGAACTTCACCATTCAGGGAGTGTGGACGAGTCCATTCTTGCTTACCAAGGTGATGTTCAACGCCACGAAATCACTCACTTTTGCTAATGTGAATCACGAGGTAATGCAGGTGCCGTGGACGTGGTTGACGCATCGCATGCGCATCGCTTACTGGTTCAAGCCGGATTACTTCGGGGATTTGAGCATACAAATCTGGGCGCTGGGTCTACCCGCGGCGGGTTATATGTTCTTGCGGTCATTATGGAGAAATAAAGCTGCCTGGTTTGGGCTGTGCTGGTTTATAGGGATTTATGTGTTGTGGATTCCCATTGTCTGGATCACGGATAGGGTGACCTACGGTTACTATATCTACCCGGTGGTCGGGGCGATCTGCATCGGGCTGGGGGTATGGCTGACTGATATTCTAAAGTTGGGCGTGCGCTGGAAAGAAGGAAAATTAAAGTGGTGGGGGCTGGGTTTGGTCGGGACTTTGCTGACGGCGCATTTCGCTCTGTTCGTGCTGTCCTCGCCGGTTTTCACCCGCTGGTTTGCCGGCATTTAGTAGAGAGGGTGTTTCTTCAGGCGCTCTTTCAGCGTTTTCAGGTTTTTTACGTCTTCCTGGTTATATTTCAGTAGCACGGGCAGCGCTTCCGCATCGCCTTCTTGGTGCCGGCGCCACAGGAGAACGGCGTCCCAGCCGCCGATACCTTGCAGCTCCCTTTCAATCCCCAATTTCACTTCCACGGCTTTAAAACCGCCGTAGAGTTTACACCGCCAGCAGTCCAACATCAGGTCAATGTGTTTATGTCTTTTCAGCAGGTCGACGCCCATGAAATCCTTGATGAACGGGATATCGAAACGCCCGCCGTTGTAGGTATAAATTGTCTCCACGCCTTCCAACGCTTTGAGCAGATTTTCCGGGGTGATATCGTCCCCGACAATCTGTACCATTTCATCCGCATCTTCATCGACGAGGTAGATGCCGATGACTGTGATGTAGCTGTAGACTGAAGAGAGGCCTGTGGTTTCTATATCTAAATAGGCGTCCATCTATTTATCCTGTCTGTTTTCGTCTCCATATTATACGCGGTTTTGGGCTAATGCGCTAGAATTACTGCCTGAACGGGACATTTCGTAAATCAACCCGGGCATGGGACGGAGAACCGTCTACTCCTTTCTGTGTATCTCTTGGACGGGAAGGGCGCGAATCACAGAACCGGGGGAAAAAGGGGCGGCGGTCGATCATCCGCTACAGAGACCGGCCGCCGCCACTAAAAGAGGGAGGGAGCAGGGCACAATATTAACGAGCGAGATACCGCAACACATCCGCTTCCTGCTGCAAATCGGTATCACCGATCGCGCTCATTTCCCGCTCGAAATACTGACGGAAATTTTTGAAGATAGCTTTATAGGGCGCACTAACGGTCAGATTGAGTGAAGTTCTCTCCCACTGCCCGGCATTTTCCGGGGGAACGGCGATGCCGCTGCGTTCATCGATCGCCGGATTCCATGACCGGCTCCAGGCAACGTGATTCCTTTCATCGATCATCCAGTTCTTCAGCAAAGCGGCATAGCGCGATAGTAAGATTCCTTTGCGAATACCGGTGTTATCGAAAAACTCCGGGTTCGTCGCGTCCAGCCGGATGACGGACTCGGCGCCGTCATGACGACCGTTGCGGTCTTCATAGGTGGTGCGGAGATAAACCACCGCCCCGGCGTCATTGGAAGTACGCTGCAATTTCATGAGTACCAGACCGCCGCGGGTCTGCCCGCCAACGCTCTTGGAGGGGAAAAGGGTATTGATTTTCATCAACTGCCCGGTGGCGGCATCGGCTTCCGGGCTGCCGAAGACCTTTTCAATTCTCCAACCGGTTGCTGCAAAGTCCAATTGCAGGTTGAAAACGAGCGGCGTGACCATGTATTCGAACTCATCCTGTATGCGTTGGTTGAATTCTCGGGGAGAGCGAATTGTGTAGTAATTGGCGCCCTTGGCTTTGGTGATGGCCTCGATGAGCTGGCTGTTGAAATCCACCCCCACGCCGATGAAGGTGGTATAAATACGTTGGGCGGCATTGGTATCGATGAGGTTGGTGAAATCGTACTGAGAGATTTCACCGGTATTGGGCTGCGCGTCGGTGATCAGAATGATGCGGTTTTCATATTCATAGTTATTCAGCTCCGATAAGCCGCGGAATTGACGGGAAGCCAGTTCCAGTCCGCCGGCCATGTTGGTGCTGCCCCCGGCGTAGATGTTCATCACATTGTTCTGTGAAATATTTGACCCGTTCTCACCCGCCGCACCCATCGGGCGCATGAGCGTAGCTTGGCTGTTGAAAGTAACAATGGAAACCTGGTCGTTGCGGTTCAACTGATTCAAGATAGTCAGGACGGCGGTTTTCGCGCTATCGATTTTGCGCGGTCGGCTGGTAATGCTCTCGCCTTCATAGGCATCCACCTGGCGACCGTTGGCATCATAATAGTACTGGTTGAAATATTCACCCATCGAACCGGAGACATCCAGCACAATGACCAGATTCAGTTTTTTACGCTGAAAATCGCTCTCTTTCAAACCGGAATTCAAACCCACGGAGAGGTAGTATTCCATCTGGTCAGACAGTGGATCGCGGGTAACGGCATAGCTGTAGGAAGGGCTGAAGAGCTTGGTGCTGACCTCATCCTTGCCGGTATCGAAGTAATAATCGTAGAAAAGGCCTTCATAACTGATATCCGTGGGCAGAGGTAGATAGTTGTTCTGGATATTCTGGCGGAAATTACTGACATCCTTGGCGCCGCCCGTTGCCAGACCGATGGTGCCGGTAGAAGGCACGGTTTGTGAGCTGCCCGGGTAAGGCGTGGCGGTGATGCCCGGTGCGGACATTATTGGAGAGTTACCAATATCTGAGGTAGGAGAAGCAGTGTACTGTGTGGTGGCGGTGGGAACCGTAGCTGTTGCTGATATAGTTGGCTTTACGGTGCCGGTGACAGAGGTCATTGTCGTTGCGCTTTCAGGACGGGCGCTACAGGCGCTTAACAACATCGCCGCAAGGGTCAGCGCAGTCACAACTAGCATCAAGATTTTGCGTTTCATATTTTAGCCTCCAAGTCGGTTATTTAATAATATATACGGCTAAAATGGAAAAGTATTACAGCAATTTTCAGAGAGGCGTAAATAATTAATGGAGCGGGATGACAAATTCCCATTCACCGCTTTGATTGCCGATGTTATGAATCACGAACAGCAGTTCTTCCGCTGTGGGCGGCAATGGCTGACCTACCGTCCAGGTATGCTGTATACCGTTAACATCCGCCACCGATGATGTCCCGGCGCTTTGAATCCAGCCGCGATCGATATAAAAATCAGCCGTGGCGATAAAATTGGCCTCGGGATAAAGCCCGCTTCCAGCCACATAACCGGGTGGGGGCGTGGCAGTAAAGTAGATTTTATACCCGTACAGATACATCTCCAGTTTCTGCAGGGTGACCGTCACGCCATTTGCGGTCTGCGGTTGGTTGAATTCCAGTATGGTTTTAAGTTGTCCGAGATCCGCGGTGGTATCCGCAACAATCTCAAAATCGACCGGCCGGGTGAATTGCAGTGTGACATTTTGGTCGTTGATTCGTAGGTCTTCCAATTCCAGATGGTAAGCGCCGGGTGGCACGAGGTTACCATCGGCATCGCGTTGGTTCCAATAGGCGCTGAATGCAATGGAGTTATTTGGAGGAACCGGCTTGGTAAACATATCCGTCGCGTAATTCTGGATGGCGAACCCGGTCTGATCACGAATTATGCTCAGAACGATCGGGGTGGCACCCAGGGTAATGTCACCCGCCGAGATATTTTTCACCGTCACCGAGATCTGGATGCCTTCGCCGGGGTAATAATGCTTCTTGGGGATAACAGCCTCCGCCTGCAATTTTACGGGGAAAGACGGCGTCGCGGCGGTGGTGGTCGTTTGCGTGGTGGTCGTGGTGGACGAAGTCGTCGGTTTTACCGTGCTGGTGACACTGGTGATAGTCGTGGGATTACTCGTCATTTTTTCGCCGTCAGGATGCATCTCCTCGAACGCCCAGATCACGCCGATCGCCACCACCAAAATGGCAACGATGGCGGTCGCCAGTCGCCACGAAGGACGCCGGTTGGTGTAACGCGCCAGCACCGCCTGTTCTATCTCCGCATCTTTGAGCTTTTTCTCCTGCATCTGCCGTAAAAGCTTTTCCTTGAGGTTATTCTTGAATGCTTCATCGGGGACAGCGCGGAAAGAACGGAATTTTTTCACGAATTTCGCAACAGTCAATAATTCTTTATCCGTCATGCTCTCGGTATCTATGTCTTCACCGGAGAGCAGGCTTTCGATATTGGCTAATAATTCTTTATCTTTTTTCTTCATCCCGCACATATTACCACCCCGTAAACTCATCCCTTAATTTCCGTACGGCACGACAGAGAATGACCCCGACATTGGATTCGGAAAGCCCCAGAATCCGGGCAATTTCCCGGTTGGTCATTTCACCGCTGAATTTCATGGTGACAATTTCCCGCTCGCTATCTTTGAGGCGCGTGAGGCAGAGGCGCAATTTCTTGATATCTTCACGGTGGGTGACCTCTTCTTCCGGTGAAGTGTAGTCGATCGTCACCTCGACCATCGTCTGGCGGATGTAATCCTGCTTCTTGCCGCGGGCGCGGTAATGGTCGATGAGGGTATGGTAGGCAATAGAATAAATCCAGGTGGCGAAAGAGGCTTTTTTTTCATCGTAGGTATCATATTTGGTGATCGCCTTTTCAAATACCTGGGACGTTAAATCTTGTGCCATGTCTTTATCGCCTATCCGGTAGCTGACGTACTGAAAGATTTTCGGTAAATATTGTTCATATTTCGCGGCAAAAATCGCGGCGGCATCCTGCGATAATTTTTGTTGGTTATTTTCACTGTAATTTATCAGTAAAGTAAACAGCAAAGTATGCTCCGGATTTGCCTATCTGTATATATATACGCGGATAAACAAAAAGTATTACAAAAAGGTTTGGATATAATGTAACAGTAAATAGATTATGATTCAAGTGGAAAGGCAGATTACTCAGCAGACAAAAAGCGTCATAGCCAGGAGTCAAGCCACACCGGAATACAGAGCGCGAAAGACCGGACGAGGGGCAATATTGACACTTATTTTAAGACAAGATCTACATTAATAAAATGATCTGGTGGGTTGCGCTACGCTAACCCACGCCTATAAAAACCACTCCATCCCCGCGTAAGCGGGGATCCAGTAGGGAGACGATTGGTTTCAGATTTCTCTGCCGACGGCATGGGCGATGGGTTTGAGATCCTGCATCAGTTTTGAGAACTGCGCCGGGGTGAGGGACTGTAGACCATCGACCAAAGCTTCGGCGGGGTTCGGGTGCACTTCGATCAGCAGACCATCGGCGCCGGCGGCAACTGCCGCCTTGGCTAAAGCCGGGACGAGGTCCCGATGCCCGGCGGCGTGGCTGGGGTCGATGATGACCGGCAGGTGGCTGGCTTTTTTGATCACCGGAATGGCGGAAATATCCAGGGTGAAGCGGGTGCTGTCCTCAAAAGTGCGGATACCCCGTTCGCAGAGAATGACGTTTTCATTGCCTTCCGCCAGGATATAGTCGGCGGCGGTCAGCCATTCGGTCACGGTCGTCGAAAAACCCCGTTTCAACACCACCGGCCATTTACTCTTGCCTATGGCCGTGAGCAAAGAATAGTTCTGCATATTGCGCGAACCCACCTGTAAGATATCCGAGGCGTGCGCTACCATGGCGACCTGGTGAGGATCGACGACTTCGGTAATCACCGGCATACCCGTTTTTTCTTTCACACGTACCAGCAAGGTCAGCCCGACTTCCTCGAGTCCCTGAAAAGCAAAGGGAGAAGTG
>JAQTOJ010000030.1 GCA_028713395.1 Dehalococcoidales bacterium
GTTTTTGTTCACCGATGCTTAATCCTCCGATGGCGTAGCCGTCAAAATCCATCCCGGTCAAAGTCCGGGCGGATTGCTCGCGTAGCTCGGGGAAAATGCCCCCCTGCACAATGGCGAACAGCGATTGGTCTTTTTTATTGTGAGCTTGCCGGCACCGCGCCGCCCAGGCGTGGGTGCGCAACATGGCGGCGTAGACTTTGTCCCGGCTCTCATCGTTCGAGGGCACTTCATCCAGCACCATGGCGATATCGGAACCCAATGATTCCTGGTACTGCACCGCCAGCTCCGGCGTCAGGGTATGCACGCTGCCGTCGATGTGCGAACGGAAAGTAACGCCGGCATCGTTGACCTGCCGCAGCTTGGCCAGGCTGAAGACCTGGTAGCCGCCGGAATCCGTGAGAATCGTGCCATCCCAGTTCATGAATTTATGCAGCCCGCCGAATCTTTCGATGGTCTTGATGCCTGGCCGCAGGTAGAGGTGGTAGGTGTTGGCGAGTATCATCTTCATCCCCAGGTCGGTGACTTCTTGGGGAGTCAATGTCTTCACGGAAGCTTGCGTACCCACCGGGCAAAGCACCGGTGTGTTCACTGTGCCGTGTGCCGTCTTCAGTTCCCCGGCGCGGGCTTTGCCGGTGGTTTTGGTTACTCTAAAAGTGTTCATCTTTAGTAAATGGTATCACAAAGCCGTCTTTGCGAGGAATCAGCGTGACGAAGCAATCTCAAATGGTTGGTGAGAACAAAGTTGCCTGAAAAACCCACTACGCCCTGTCTCCTGACCTCTTCCCCAACGGGGAAGAGGTACTTAATTAGTAGAAGAGGGGCTAACCGCTCCTCTTGACTCCCTTGAATGGCAAAACAAGAATATCTGTGATCTAAAACAATTGCTTTTGATTCTGGATACTGGCCTTCGCCAGTATGGGGGTTTTTTATTCCCCATCCCGGCGCAGGCCGGGATCCAGGACTACAAAATCTCCTCGTAGAGATCTCTCCACTCCGGATTATGCTCTTCTATCAAACGAATCTTCCATTTACGGTGCCAGGTTTTTAGTGCCTTTTCTCTCCACAACACGCCCTCTTTGCTTTCACCTGCTTCCCAATAAACGAGGGTTTTTACCCCATATCTTTTCGTAAAACCATCTGCGAGTTCATTTCTGTGTTCATAAACCCGTTTCGCGAGATCGTTGGTAGCCCCGATATAGAGTGTATCATTCTTTTACTCGCCATGATGTAAACGAAATAGTATCTCATTTTCTGCTGGATACTGGCCTCCGCCAGTATGGGAAACTAATTAATGCCCTTGTTCGTTCAGATATTCCTGCAAAATTATCGCCGCCGCAATGGCGTCGTAACGCGTTTTTCTATCCGGTTTCTTTTTGCTGGCTTCTTTTTTGTAGGCTATGGCGGTCATGGTAGTATAGCGTTCATCGCGTAATTCAATCGGAACGTCCGTCTGCTGCTGTAAAGCCGTGATAAATGCCTGCACCTTTTCCGCCTGCGGCCCGATCCTCCCGTCCAGCGAATAGGGAAATCCGGCAATGATCCGCGCAACTGCTTGTTCCCGGATAATCTTCAGAATGTCATCGATAGCGCCTGGCTGATGAGTGCCATCGATGATGGTCAGCGGACTCGCCAGTATGCCGCCAGCGTCGCTCAGCGCCACGCCGATGCGTACTTCCCCGATATCGAGCCCCAATACCCGCGGCATTATTTACCCCGGTTTAAAACAAGGCTTTTCACCAGGCTAATGGCTTCATCCACCTTGGTCTTGTCCTTACCGCCGGCCTGCGCTAATGTCGGTTTTCCACCGCCGCCGCCACCGGCCACTTTGGCTACTTCCCGGATGATGTTGCCCGCGTTAAATCCTTTAGCTACCAGATCCTGGGTAACCACCGCCAGGAAAGAAGGTTTGTCCTGGTAAACCGTCCCGAGCACGATGACCGCGCTCTTCATCTTTTCGCGCAGGATGTCACCCATCTCCAGTAAAGCTGAAGGCGGCAATGACGGGACATGCGCGGCGATGACTTTCACCTCGTTCACGGTTTCCGCCTGCCGCGCGAGTGTCTCGGCGACGATGTGCGAGAGTTCTTTTTCCACGGCTTGACGCAGTTTCTTTTCCGCATCCATCGCCTCAAGAGTAGCGTTCACTTTGTCTTTGGCGGTTTCCGCCGAGCCCCCGACCATACCGGCGATCTCACGTAATGTCCCGTTCAGTTTTTCAAAATGCTCTTCCGCCCCGCGTCCGGTGACCGCCTCGATGCGGCGTAATCCGGTGCCGATGCTGCTCTCGCTGACAATTTGCAGCTCCCCTATCTGTCCGGTCGCGTCTACATGCGTGCCGCCGCACAATTCCATGGACACGACGGGATCACCTACTTTCAATACCCTTACCACGTCGCCGTATTTCTCCTCAAAGAGGGCGATGGCGCCCAGTTTGACCGCCTCTTTGTAAGGTAATTGTTCGGCGTGAACCGGTAGATTCTGCCGGATGCGTTCGTTCACCAGCCGCTGCACCTGCTGGATCTGCTCCGGCGTCAAAGCCGTCATCTGGGAAAAATCGAAACGCAGTCTCTCCGGCGTGACCAGCGATCCGCGCTGCTGCACCTGATTACCCGCGATCTGTTTCAATGCGTTCTGTAAAAGATGCGTCGCCGTGTGGTTACGGGCGATATCCAGTCGCCGGGCAATATCGACTTCCGCGTGGACTTTATGGTCTACGGCAAAACTGCCGCTGCTCACTTTACCTTGATGCAAAATCACTTCACCCGCGTGAATGGTATTGTTGACCGTGAATTTGCCGGTGGCGCTGTGGAACATACCGGTATCACCCACCTGCCCGCCCATTTCACCGTAAAATGGCGTGACATCGAGCGCGATCTGCGCTTCCTGCCCTTCCTGAGCTACGCCCACCGATTCGCCATCGGCGATGATGGCGAGTATTTTGGCTTCGATTTTCAGTGTTTCATACCCCGCGAATTTGGTCGGGGTTATATCCAGTTGCAATTCGGACGACCCGTTAATATTCTGGAATTTGTGCGCGGCCTTGGCGCGCTCGCGCTGTTTTTCCATTTCTGTTTCAAAGCCTTCGGTATCCACGCTGAAGCCGCGCTTGGCGGCGATTTCCTTGGTCAGGTCGATGGGGAAACCGTAGGTATCGTGCAATGTAAAGGCGTCCGCCCCGCTGATGGTTTTCAGTTTTTGGGCTTCCAATTTGGTGATGGTATTTTCCAGTATGCCGCGTCCCACCGGCAGGGCCTTACGGAAGCTGCTGACCTCGGATTCGATCACCTGGATGATGTGTTTGCTGTTATTATTTAATTCAGGGTACACCTGCCCCATGGTTTTAACCACTTCTCCGGCTACTTTCACCAGGAACGGTTTTTCCTGTGCCAGCGTGCCGGCGAAATACTCGGCGCGGCGTATCAATCGGCGCAGCACATAACCGCGTCCATCCTTGCCCGGCATGACGCCATCGGCGATCAAAAAAGCCACGCTGCGTCCGTGTTCCGCCACTACCCGCATGGCGAAATCCGCGGTTTCATCCTCGCCGTATTTTTTACCCGCAATCTCGGCGACCCGTTGCATCAACGGCACGAAAAGGTCGGTATCGTAAAGCGTTTTCTTGCCCTGGGTGATGGTGGCGACGCGTAACAATCCCATACCGGTATCGATGCCCGGGTGTTCCAGCAACGTGCGTTTGCCTGTTTCATCCTGGAAAAATTGCGGAAAGACCAGGTTCCAGATTTCCGTGTAACGTTTGCAATCACAGCCGGGTTTACAGTCCGGTTTCCCGCAGCCGTTCTCCACCCCCAGGTCATAATGAATTTCGCTGCACGGTCCGCAAGGGCCGGAGTTACCGGCGGGACCCCAGAAATTATCCTTCTCTCCCAGCCTGACGATGCGATTATCGGAAATGCCGATGCTGCGCCAGATTTCGTAGGCTTCATCATCGTCCCGGTAAATCGTAATCCATAATTTGGCGGGCGATATTTTCAAGACTTGTGTCACGTACTCCCATGCCCAGAGGATGGTATCTTTTTTAAAGTAATCCCCGAAGCTGAAATTCCCCAGCATTTCAAAAAAAGTGCAATGGGTGGCATCGCCCACGGCCTCGATATCGGTGGTGCGGAAACACTTCTGGCAGGTTGCCATGCGGGTGCTGGGCGGTATTTCTTTGCCGGTGTAATATGGTTTGAACTGCACCATGCCGGCGCTGGTTAATAGCAGGGTGGGGTCCCCGTAGGGAATCAAAGAAGAACTGGCGGCGATTTTATGCCCCCGGTCTTCAAAAAATTTCAGGTATGATGCCCGGATTTCGTTAGTGTTCATGTTTGACTCCAGTCTGACAAATATAACTGATTTTAAGCTAAGTGAGCGTGAGTGTCAATGAATAACGAGCGGTCAGCTTTCAGCGGTGGGGCGGGTTTCAACAGCTTGCTGTTGTTAACCCGCCCTACAACTTTTTTGCCGCGAATGATACGACCGGTCAAGTTGGTTTCAACAGCTTGCTGTTGTTAACCCGCCCTACAACTGGTAAATTGGAGTTATGCCGAATATGCTGGAACACTTCAACCAACTGGAAAGTATTTTACATAATCAACCATTGGGACTGATAACCGATATCGACGGCACCATCGCTCCCATCTCTTCAGATCTGTTGCACACGGTCATCCCGCCGGAAAATCTGCGGGCGCTTGCCGTGCTGTCCCAAAAACTGGCGCTGGTGGCCGTGGTCTCCGGCCGGGGGGCGGCGGAAGTGCAGCGCATGATTAATATCCCAAACGTGAAATACGTGGGGCATTACGGCCTGGAGTGGAGTGAAAACGGGCATTTCACTCTCCACCCGGCCGCCGTGCGTTATCTCCCAGCCGTGCGTGGTCTGGTGGCGGATATTGAAATTTTACGCCATCGGGACGATATTGTTTTTCAGGATAAAGGCGCTACTCTCAGTCTGCATTTCCACCGTAGCCGGGAGCCGGAAGCGACCGAACAATTGATCCTGGAAACGCTCCATCGTTCGCCGCATATCGCCGGACTGCGCGTTTTGGTGGAAAAAACAGGCTTCGGCATCGTGCCGCCGGTGGATTACAATAAAGGCGATGCCATCGCTGCGTTGATCAAGGAACATCGTTTGCGGTCGGCGATTTTTCTGGGTGATGATACCGGCGACGTGCCGGGTTTCCGTGCCATCCGCGCCTCTAGACTAAATCCTGATTTTGCCGGTCTTTCCCTTTTGGTCACCGGCAAGGACACCCCGCCGGAAATCATCCAAGAAGTGGATTATACGCTTAATGGCGTCTCGGAAACTACTACCTTGCTTCAATGGCTGCCAGACCATATCTGAACACTGATCGCTGACGGCTGAAAGCTGCGAATCGGTTCCCCGTAGCATTTTCCTGTGACTAATGCTATATTCATTCTTAGGTATGTCTGCGGATATTAACCCTAAACCCGAACAGAATAATGAAAACAAATCTGAGGCGCCGTCCAACGGTGTAGAAAAACCTCAGGAAAAAAAACTTAGCCCAGAGCTGACTACCAGCGAACCTAAAAAAGGGAAACTTTCCGGCGATAATTACGTTCGCATTCGCCGCCCTTACCGCGACATTTTCAAAACCATCGCTCCCGGCCGTTTCGTGGCTACCGCCAAATCCAACGTTCCCCAAAATGCGCTCGGGCGGTCATATCAGAATATCAAAAGATTCTTTGTGGGGCGTCCCTTGTTTTCTCATGAGGAACCTTCCCAGCGTCTCAACAAGGTCAGAGCTTTAGCTATTTTCGGTTCGGACGCCATATCCTCCTCTGCCTACGCCACCGAAGCTTCTCTGGTGGTTTTGATGGCCGCCGGGAACGGTGCCTTGCATATATCGTTTTTCACCGCTATCGCGATTGCCGCCTTGCTCTCGATGGTGGCGTTTTCTTACCGGCAGACGGTTTATGCCTATCCACACGGGGGCGGTTCTTATAACGTCAGCCGGCAAAACCTGGGTAAACTTCCCGGCTTGATCGCCGCCGCTGCCTTGCTGATCGATTACGTCATGACCGTCGCTGTGTCTATTGCCGCCGGTACGCAGGCTATTATCTCCGCCGGGATCACCTCGGGTTATGGTAATCAAATTACCGCCATCAGTAACTCTTTTCCCCCGTTTTTTAACATCGGTGTAGTCCTCAGTATTTTTTTCATTGGCTTAATTACTCTCGGTAATCTACGCGGTGTCCGTGAGTCGGGAACCATTTTTGCCATTCCGACATATCTTTTTATCTTCGGATTTGTTGCTATGCTTGGTATCGGGTTATTCAAGTCGGTTACCGGAACCTTACACCCGGTGGTGACTCCAGCCCAACTCGCCACCGCGCAGCCGATCACGCTGTGGTTGGTGTTGCGCGCTTTTTCCGCCGGCGCGGTGGCCATGAGCGGCACCGAAGCTATTTCCAACGGCGTGCCGGTCTTCAAGAAGCCGGAATCTAAAAATGCCGCCACTACCCTCACTATCATGGCAACATTGTTGGGTGTTTTCTTTGTGGGTATATCATATCTTTCTACCCATATGGGGCTGGTGCCGGGCAAAGAGACCATCATTTCCCAGGTGGCGGTCGCGGTTTTCGGCAATACGGTTTTCTACTATATTTTCCAGATCGCCACCATGGGCATTCTGGTTATTGCCGCCAATACCGCTTTCGCGGACTTTCCCCGTCTCTCTTCCGTACTTGCCAAGGATAAATATTTACCGCACAATTTCCTCCACCGCGGCGACCGGTTGGCATTCTCCAACGGCATTATTTTTCTGGGTAGCTTATCCGCTTTGATTTTAATCATTTTCAAGGGTAATGTGGATAGCTTGATTCATCTTTACGCCGTCGGCGTCTTCCTGGCTTTCAGCATGTCCGATACCGGCATGGTCGTGCATTGGTGGCGTACTCGCGGTAAAAACTGGAAAACCAGCATTGTCATCAATGGCGTGGATGCGGTATTGACCACCAGTATTTTGATTATTGTGGTTATCACCAAGTTTGCCGTCGGTGCCTGGATCATCGTGATTTTAATTCCAATCGTGGTCATGATCTTCCAGTTTGTTCATTGGCATTATGAAAATGTTGGTAAACAGTTGAAGGTTGACCCCGCTCATTTGCCGCCGATGACCATCAACCAGTTTGTGTTGGTGCCTATTGAAGACATTAACCTGGCATCTTTAAGAGCCATTGCCTTTGCCCGTACTATCAGCAAAGATGTGGTGCTCATTCATATTTCCAACGACCAGGAAGAAACGGAAAAACTACAGAAAAAAATGGATGCCTATTCACCGGATATGAAGCTGGTGGTGCTGGAATCGCCCCTCAGGGTTTTAGTCAGACCCCTGACCAAATATATCAATGCCCTGCACAGCCAGCACCCGGATGCTTTTGTCACTATCGTCTTGCCGGAGTTTATCGCCGCGCACGCCTGGGAAAGATTCCTGCATAACCGCACCGCCGAACAATTGGTGCGCGTCTTCAAAAAACACCCCAACGTGGCTGTTGTGCTCGTGCCTTATTTGTTGGAAAAGTGATGCCCTTGATTGGTTCCTTTTGGTCAGACCTGTCTCACTGTTTTTGTCTGACTGCTGATAGCTGACCGCTGAAAGCTCCCCCCCCGATTGACAACTCCCCAACCTAAAGGTAAACTGATTCTGATATGTTAGATATAAATGTTGTTGCCCGGGAATTAGCCGTTTACTTGAAAAAACAAAACGCCGATTATGTTGAGGCGCATCTGGAAGAAAGCCAGACTAGCAATCTTTCCTACCGCGGTAAGAATCTGGAACAGGTGGGCAAATCCACCTCTACCGGCGGTAATGTGCGGGCGTGTGTCAAAGGCGGGTGGGGATTCGTCAGTTTCAATAACCTTGATCACCTCAAAGAAAAAGTTGCCCAGGCCATCGAACAGGCGCGTTTCGTCGGTAAGGAAACTACCCAACTCGGCGAAACGCCACCGGTCGTCGATGAAGTTAAACCCAAAATCAAGGAAGACCCGGCATCTATCCCGCTTTCGGCAAAGAAAAAACTGCTCGATGAATATAACGAGACCATCTGGGAAACCCCCGGTATCCAGACTTCCAACCTCGGCTATGGAGATAGCCGCAAACGCACCGTTTTCATGAATTCTGAGGGCAGCTTTATTTCCCAGGAAAGAGCTGATTCCGTCATGCGGGCCGTGGCTATCGCCGCCAAAGACGGTAACGTCCAGCAGTCCGGCATCAGTGTGGGCAGCCGTGACAATTACGCCCCGATGCGTTCCCTCCACGGTCAGATCAAAGAGCTCGCCCGGAAATCTGTGGAGATGCTTGCTGCCCCGGTTCTCAAAGGCGGCCAATATACCGTCGTTCTTGATCCGGTGCTGGCGGGTGTTTTTGTGCACGAAGCCTTCGGCCACCTTTCCGAATCTGATTTTGTCTATGAAAACCCCCAGGTACGGGACCTGATGAAATTAGGTAAAACCTTCGGGCAGCCGATATTGAATATTATCGATTCCGCCGCGGTGCCTGATCTGCGGGGCAGTTTTAAGTACGATGATGAAGGCACTTTAGCGGTGAAAAACTACCTGATCAAAGACGGCAAACTCGTCGGCAGGCTGCATTCCCGTGAAACCGCGGCCAAAATGGGGGAAAACCCATCCGGTAATGCCCGCGCCATCAACTACCGTTACCCTCCCATCGTGCGTATGACCAACACTTACATCGAGCCGCGGGATACCAAATTCGCGGATATCATCGCCGATATTAAAGAGGGTGTTTACTGCAAGAACTGGTATGGCGGCACCACCAGTATGGAAATGTTCACCTTCTCCTCCGGCGAGACCTATATGATCCGCAACGGTAAAATTGCGGAAATGGTGCGTCCGGTCATGCTTTCCGGCAATGTTTTCACCACTCTGATGA
Source organism: Dehalococcoidales bacterium (assembly GCA_028713395.1). Taxonomy (GTDB): domain Bacteria; phylum Chloroflexota; class Dehalococcoidia; order Dehalococcoidales; family Fen-1064; genus JAQTOJ01. The sequence goes on from JAQTOJ010000030.1 coordinate 8,913, forward strand.
GCATCGACGCTATTGGCAACGACCTGGACATGAACCAGGGCGGCGGTTGCGGGAAAGGCGGGCAATCGCCGCTGCCGGTGAGTAACGGCAGCCCTCACATCAGAATTCAAAATTGCCTGGTGGGAGGTAAATAATGGAAGAAATTCTTGCCCGCGCCAAAAAAGTTGCCCAGGCTGCCGAAGTTTACACCACTTCGATCACTGAAACGCCGGTGCAGTTCGAGTCCAACCGCCTGAAAAATATTCAGAGCAAGCAGAGCACCTCGGTGGCTTTGCGCGTTATGGTCAACGGCCGCATCGGATATGCCACGTCCTCTCGTGTGGATGATATTCAAGACCTGGTGGATAATGCCGTCGCTACCGCCGCTTTCGGCGCTAAGGCTGAATTCGAGTTTTCCACGCGGCAACGCTTTACTCCCGTAGAGGTCTACGACCCGGCGGTCAATAAAGTCACTCTGGCACAAATGACCGGGCTGGGTGAAAAAATTATCGCTGCCGTTAACCAACACTCCCCGGATGTATTGTGTGAAGGCTCGGTTACCAAAATGGTCGCCGAGTTACATATCGCTAATTCCCTTGGCGGTAAAGCCGGTTATAAGAAGTCTGTATTTGCCATGAGTATCGATGGGCAGCGTGTCCGCGGCACCGATATGCTCTTCGTCGGGGACGGCGCCAGCAGTTGCCACCCGGTTTTAGACCCAAAATCAATCATCGCCACCATTACCGAACAATTGGAGCTGGCGAAAAATCCGGCCGCCATTTCCAGCAAAGCCATGCCGGTGATCTTTACCCCGGAAGGCGTCGCCAGCGCGCTGGTGATGCCGCTGATGTCGGCCTTTAACGGCAAGACCGTGCTTGAAGGCGCTTCCCCCATCGGGCAAAAACTCGGTGAGCAGGTGTTTGACGCCAACTTGACCGTGAACGACGATCCCACTATTCCCTTCCGCCCCGGCAGCCAACCCTGTGATGATGAAGGGATTCCCTGCCGGAAGCACGTGATGATTCAAAACGGGGTGGTCAACGGTTTTCTTTACGATCTCCAAACGGCTGCCAAAGCCAAAACCAAAAGCACCGGCAACGGTAACCGCGGCGGTGGCAGCCTGCCTTCGCCTTCCTGGCATGCTTTTGTCCTGGAAGGCGGCAAGGCCAGTTTCCAGAGTATGGTTAAGGGCATTAAAGAGGGTCTGGTGGTGGAGCAGCTTATGGGCGCCGGTCAGGGTAACGTCCTCGGCGGTGATTTCAGCGGGAATGTGCTCCTCGGTTATAAAATTGAAAACGGTCAAATCGTGGGTAGAGTGAAAGATACCATGGTCTCCGGTAATATTTATACCATGTTGAAAAACATCGCTGCCATCGGTAGTGATAGCAAATGGGTCGGTGGTTCTCTTTCCACCCCGTCTCTCTATTTCCAGAATGTCTCCGTCGCCAGTCGGTAAATCTGATTTGCCATTTTAATAAACCTTCTCCCGTGTTAAAATTAGTTGGATTTTATGGGTGGTGACGATGAATAATTTAGTGAAAATCTATGCCCGCCCCAAATTAAAAGACCCGATTTTACTGGCCGCCTGGCCCGGTATCGGCAATGTCTCGATGATCCTGACCAGCTATATGCTGGATAAACTGGAATTCCGTGACCTGGCGGAACTGGATGCGGCTTCTTTTTTCGAACCGATCGGTGTGCTGGCGCGCGAACATACCATTGAAGCCCCGAGCTTTCCGGAAAGTCATTTCTATTATTGGAAGAATAAAAAAGGCGACCACGATATCATCGTCTTTATCGGTGACGATCAACCTTCCACCAAGGTTTACGATCTTGCCGGATGTGTGCTGGATTATGTGCGCAAGCTGGGGGTCAAGCGGGTTTATACCTGCGCCGCTGCCCTCACCAAGATACATTTCACGGAACAGCCCAAGACCTGGGCGGTAGCCACTAACAAAGATGTGGTTGAAGAGTTGAAAACCGCCGGCTTGCTGCAAAAGGGCACTTTGCAGATTGCGGGCTTGAACGGTTTACTGCTGGGTGTGGCTAAAGAAAAGGGGATGGATGGCGTCTGCCTGCTGGGCGAAGTGCCCATGCAGACCTCGCGCATGGAAAATCCGGTCGCCGCCCTGGCGATTCTCAAGGTCTTTGCCAAATTGATGTCCATGCCCATCGATACCGCTGAATTGGCGGAAAATGCGGAAGACATCATCGAGCAGGTGAAACAGGCGAACGCCATTGCCATGGGCGAATACCTGGAGCATTTCACCCAGCCTATCTGGGAACAGGATAGTGAAGATGGTGAGGACGAAGAAGAGCCCCCGGACGGCAACGAATTACAAAATTAAGGATGACTTGGTTGGAAATCAAAGACGTTCTCAACGAAATTGTGAATACGCGTAAAATGCCTTCGAACGCTCATCTGGCGGATCTGGCGCAAGCCACTACCGGGGATATGCCCCTTTTCCGTAAAACCTGGTCGCAGATTGAGCCGGGGCTGCGGTTTCAAATTCTTGCCCGTCTGGAGGAATTGGCGCAGGACAATATCGAATTCGATTTCGATGTTGTCTTTATCAGTTGCCTCCGGGATCTTGACCCCCGGGTGCGTAAACAAGCCATTGAAAGCCTTTGGGAAAATGAGGATATCGGGCTTATTGATGTTTACACCAGAATTTTATCCGCCGATCCCGCGGTGGAAGTACAGGCCGCCGCCGCTATCGCGTTGGGTAAATATGTCATGCTGGTGGAAATGATGGAAATCGATGCGCGGTACGGCGATTCGCTCCGTAAGACGCTCCTCGGCGTCTTCCATGATAAAGCCAAGGATATAGAAGTCAGGCGCCGCGCCCTGGAAGCAATTTCACCTATGACACAGCCCGCTGTTCAGGAAGCCATCCGTCAAGCCTATGATAGCCGTGACGAACGTCTCACCGTCAGCGCGGTTTACAGTATGGGACGCACCTGTAATGAGGCATGGTTGCCGGTGCTTTACAAGGAGCTGGGCAACCCGGATGCTGAGATACGCTATGAAGCCGCCGGCGCTCTGGGTGAGATTGGCAGCCAGGATTCCATTCAGCGGCTGGTTGGGCTACTCGAGGATGATGATGTCGATGTGCGCCAGGCTGCCATTCAGGCAATCGGCGAGATCGGCGGGGCGGAAGCCAAACAATGCCTGGCGAAATTGGTTGACGATCCCAATGCAGCCGTGCGTGAAGCCGCCCTGGAAGCGATCACTTTTTTGCGGGAACAGGAAGAACTGAATATCTGGTAAATGATGATTAAAGGTAAGATAACCAATTTACGCCCGAAAAAAATGGACGATGCTGCCAACGATTACCGCTGGCAGACCGATCCGGAACTCTCTGATCTGGACGCCATTACGCCGCTCCGGATGTCTTTTTCTGACTATGTGATTGAATATCGGGATATGCTCAAACACGAATCCGAATTCCGGCGGCCGATGGGCGTAGAAGATAAACAGGGCAAACACATCGGCAATGCTGTCTGGTACAACATCGATAAGATCGGGCGGCAGGCGGAAGTCGGTATCATGATCGGCGACCGGGATTACTGGAGCAAGGGCTACGGCACAGATGCCATGCAGACGATGGTGGATTACATTTTCCGTCGCACTAATTTTAACCGTCTCTACCTGAAAACATTGGAAAAAAACGCCCGCGCCCACAAGAGCTTTGCCAAAGTTGGCTTCACCCCCTGCGGTCATATGGAAAGGGATGGTTATAAATTCCTCTTGATGGAACTCCCCCGCCTTCGCTGGCAGGCGATCAAAGAAACCTCCAAATAATTCAATTGCTGTAAAGATCTTTACAAAGACAAACCCATCGTACACATTACACAACAAAAACACTTTGTACACTAAACCATATAAAACGAATCAATTGTAACCCTTAAATAATCGACTCCGTAAAGTAACCATCACACTAAAACTACGTCCGTATTATTTAGACTTTTGAATTAACTATTGACAAGATAGTATCTAATAATATATATTATAGATTATTTGTTATCAAAGCTGCTATGAGTGATAACAATTTTACCTCTACTTATCCCAATCCGCCACCTACCATCAACCTGTTAGTTCTTCTTATCCCTGACCGCCGGAGATCGGCAACTATTTATAGTCTTTTACGAGAAGGGGGTGAGATTTTAGCTAAAAATAGGAACTATGAGCCATCGAGGTTAACAATGACGCTAAGAAGGAGAACCAATGCTTAAGAATCGCATAATCAAAACACTCAGAGCCTTCCTGTTAACCCTCGCAATGGTCACTACTATCATCCCTTTAGCTCT
>JAQTOJ010000031.1 GCA_028713395.1 Dehalococcoidales bacterium
GATCTGCTGGCGCAACCGGAATTACTGGCGGCCGTCAAGGAGGAGTTCCGGCGGCATCCCTAAACCCCGTTTATTGACTTATTTTCAGCAACATATAGTATCATATAGTTTGTCCTAAAATTCCGCACGAGAGGTGGGAGATGATAATTGCAGTGGATGCCTCCGGCGGCGAACACGCCCCTCATGAAATCGTCAAGGGGGCGCTGAAGGCCGCACACGAATATAAAGTAGGTATTGCCCTGATCGGGAAAAAAGAGATTTTACACGTGCTCGCCAGCCGTCACGCAAAAAACCTAAACATTTCGATCATTGATGCCCCGGAAGTAATTGAAGACACCGAATCACCAATCGAAGCCGTGACTAAAAAATCGAACTCCTCAATTGTCACGGGCATCAAAATGGTGAAAGAAGGTAGCGCGCAGGCTTTTGTTTCGGCGGGGAGCACCGGCGCGGTGATGTATGCCGCCTTTGCCGGACTGGGCCCGGTGAACGGTTTGGATAGACCGGCCATCGCCAGTATCATTACGCTGAACATTGCCAACCCATTTTTAATGTTAGACTGCGGGGCAAACTCCAACTGCCGTCCCAAACACCTGCTGCAATTCGCGCAGTTGGGGAACATTTTCGTGCACCAAGTGTTCAGGGTGGCTTCTCCGCGGATTGGCTTGCTAAACAACGGCGAGGAAGAGAAAAAAGGCAACCAACTTACCCGCGAAACCTATCAGATTTTGAAAGCCTCCGATCTGAATTTCGTGGGCAACATTGAAGGGCAAAATCTGGGTAAAGGAATGGCGGATGTCATTGTGACCGATGGGTTCACCGGTAATATCGTCATGAAAACACTGGAAGGGGTGGGTGAGGAATTTATCAACCTGCGGAATGTCAGTCAGATGTTCTCCAGCAATTCCAGCAGTGAAACGCGGGCAACCCTGGCCGATGCCGGTTTAAACTCAATGATACGTCGATTTGATTATCGTGAATCCGGCGGGGCGTTGCTGCTGGGGTTGAACGGTATTGTGGTAAAGTCCCACGGGCGCAGCCAGGCAAGAGCGATCAAAAATGCGATCGGGCTGGCAAAACAAAGTATTGACCGTAATGTCTGTCAGATGATTCAACAATATAATTTCGCGGATACCTCCGCGCTGGTCAACGGCACAAAAGAATAGGAATAAGCAGCATGACGGAAAACATGAAATACGATGCCATCATCATCGGCGGCGGACCAGCGGGGCTGACCGCCGGTTTGTACGCGTCCCGCGCCGGATTAAAGAGCCTGCTGCTGGAAAAAGGCATTTACGGCGGGCAGATTACGTATGCCGAGCATGTGGAAAATTTCCCCGGTTTTCCGGAAGGCGTCAGCGGCATGGAACTCGGGGAAAAAATGCGTGAGCAAGCCGGTAAATACGGGCTGGAATTTCTGCAGACGGAGGCTACCGGATTAATAGTTGAGGAAAAACAAAAGTCCGTGAAAACACTGGACGGCGAATTCACTTGCGGCACGTTGATCCTGGCGGGCGGCAGCAATCGCCGCAAACTGGGTGTGCCCGGCGAAGCGGCGCTGACGGGACGCGGCGTCTCTTATTGCGCCACCTGCGACGCGGCTTTCTTCCGCGATCAGCCGGTGGTGGTGGTGGGCGGCGGAGACGCGGCGCTGACGGAGGCATTACATCTGACCAAGATTGCCGGGAAGGTGACGTTAATTCATCGCCGCGGGGAATTACGCGCTACCCGGATTTTACAGGAAAGGGCTTTTACCGACCCCAAAATGTCTTTCATCTGGAACACAACGGTCGATGCCATTGAAGGCAAAGATACCGTAAAACAACTGAAACTCACCGATGTAAAAACCGGCAAGGTCTCTCATTTGGCGACCGACGGCGTTTTTATTGCCATCGGGTTTTTGCCGGATACGGATTTTGTCAAAGACATTGTCAAACTGGATGAAACCGGGCATGTGATCACCAATGAAAAGATGGAAACATCGGTACCGGGCGTTTTTGCGGCCGGGGATATCCGCCATAATTCCGGCAAGCAGGCGAAAGCCGCCGCCGGTGACGGGGCGACGGCCGCCATCTATGCGCAAAAATACCTGACAGAGCACTGAAAAACCTGTATAATAGGTTTTCCTAACGTATAAAAATCAGGGGAGATAGTATGAAAGTTATTTTCTTAGAAGACGTCCCGAATATCGGTAAAGCCGGACAGATCAAAGACGTGGCCGAGGGTTACGGACGCAACTATTTGATACCGCGCAAACTGGCGGCGCCCGCCCGCACCCAGGACATTAAAAACGTGGAAGCCCAGATCAAAGCCCGTGCCCGCATTGCCGCCAACACCGAGGCGGAGATGAAAGCCCTGGCGGCCGACCTGAAAGGCAAAGAGATCAAATTAAAAGCCCGCTCCGGGCAGCAGGAACGGCTTTACGGATCGATTACCACCGCCGATATTTCCGCAGCGATGGAAAAACAACTGGCGGTCAATGTGGATAAGAAAAAAATAGAGTTGGCGGAACCGATCCACCAACTGGGAAATTATGAGGTAAGTATCCGGCTGGGGAAGGACATTATGACCAGCATCAAAGTGGTAGTGGAACCGGAAAAAGAGAGTTGAGGGATTTTGCCCTTACCTTCTCCCCTCAAGGGAGAGGAATTTTAGGAGAAGAACAATTCCCTCTGTATCTCCTCTCGTATTCCCGTATCAAGTCCCGATTCATTGAGATTTATACGGGATGGCGATGAAGTCGCGCATACGGGGTAAACTCCGTACGGGACAGGCTCTTACTAAGGGGAGAGCAATAAGAAAAACTAAATCGGGGTGAGGGTGTGCACCCTCACCCAGGACCTCTCCACTTTTGGCTTCGCTCAAGTACAAGCCCTCAAGGGAGAGGAAGAATTATCCATCCAAACGGGAGCCTTGAATGGCAGAAAATGAAAAACTCCCACCTCACGACATAGCGGCGGAAGAATCCGTAATCGGTTCTTTGTTAATCGACGGTTCGGTGATCTATGACATTGCCACCGTTTTACAAAAAACCGATTTCTACCACGCGCCGCTGCAGTTGCTTTACGATGCCTGCCTGACGCTCTACCAACGCAACGAAACGATCAACCAGATCACCGTCGCCCAGGAACTCGACCGGCGCGGTAAGCTGGAGGAATGCGGCGGCGTGGCTTACCTTTCACATTTGATCTCGGTGGTGCCGACTTCGCTGGATGCAAGGGAATATGCCGGCATTGTCTACCGGCTTTCCATCAGCCGGCGTCTGATTACGGCGGGACAACAGATCAGCTCGATCGGTTATGAAGCGAAGCCGGACGCCGAGGAGAGTATCAGCAAGGCCGAAGATGTGCTGTTCAAATTACAGTTGACGCGTGGCCCCGGCGATTTCCAGCATGTGCGCCAGGTACTGGATAAGTACTTCGAGCCGCGTCCGGCGCATGAAGAGGACGGCACCCCCGGCGTCATCACCAAAATAAACTCCGCCTTCAAAGGGCTGGATTCCCTCACCACGGGCTTCCAACCCTCTGATTTGATCATCGTCGCCGGGCGTCCTTCCGTGGGTAAAACCACACTGGCCATGAACATTGCCCGCAACGCGGCGGTGGAACAGGGCGCCTGCGTGGCCATTTTCAGCGTCGAAATGTCGTCAGAATCGCTGGTGTTACGCCTGCTTTCCAGTGAAGCCTCCGTGCTGCTTTCCAACATCCGTCTGGGGCAGCATTCGGAGATGGAAGAAAGAAAGATCATGGATGCCATCGGTATCCTTTCGGAAGCCCAGATCTACATCGATGATTCGCCGCGCCTGCGTATCTCGGAGATGCGCAGCAAAGCGCGCCGCCTGATGTACGAAAGAGGCATCAACCTGATCGTCATCGATCACCTGGGCTTGATGGAAGCCGATGCGCGCATGGATAACCGCGTGCAGGAAATCAGCTTCATTTCCCGTTCTTTGAAGGCATTGGCGCGTGATTTGAAGATTCCGGTCATTGCCGTTTCCCAGCTCAGCCGCGCCTCGGAAATGCGCACCACCCACAAACCGCAGCTTTCCGATTTGAGAGACAGCGGCAGCATCGAGCAGGACGCGGACATGGTGACGCTGGTCTACCGCGAGGATTACTATTACCCGACCGAGGAAGACTGGCGCAAAGACCACCCCGATGAGGAATATCCGGCGGGTATCGCCACCGTGATTCTGGCGAAAAACCGCAACGGCCCCACCGGGGAGGTCAACCTGCGGTTCAATCCCAAATATGCCCGTTTTGAGAACATCGCCAACCAGGAACCGAGTCTATTATGAAGCCGTTTGCCGGGTTTCCGGCGCGCAGCGATTTCACGCCGGTGCCGGCAGTTTTTTACAGTCTACTGCTGCCGGAAATCGACGACATCGATGAACTGAAAATAACGCTGCAACTGTTCCGGCTGCTTTACCCGCGCAAGGGCTTTCCGCGGTACGTGACGTTGACGGAATTAATGAATGACGCGAATGTTGGGACGAGCTTAAAATCCGGCGGAGAAAACGGTAACGCACCGCTCACCCGGGGGCTGGAAAAAGCGGTGAAAAGGGGCGCGATCTTAAGCTTACAGGTGGCGAAAGGGGACATTGCGGAAACAATCTATTTGTTGAACACCGCCGCGGACAGGGAAGCCCTGGAGAAAATCCGTGAGGGCGAGATCAGCCTGACCGGATTGGATGTGAAAAGCAGCGGGCGGGCAGTGGCAATGGCTCCCCCGAATGTATATACTTTGTATGAAAATAACATAGGCATTTTGACACCGCTGGTGGCGGAAGAACTCAAGGACGCGGAAAAGAATTATCCCGTCCAGTGGATCGAGGATGCCATTAGAGAAGCGGTGAATGCCAACAAACGCAACTGGCGTTATATCGCGCGGATTTTGGAGCGCTGGCAGACCGAAGGTAAAAAAGATGGAACATATCGGCGAGATCTTAAAAAGACAGACCCGGACAAATACTCCCGGGGAGAATACGGGCATCTCTACCAGCGATAATACCGCGGGAACGAATACGGAGCCGGTCTGCGCTGTGTGTCAAGGCGCCCGCTTTGTGCATCCTTTGCTGGGCGACGGCAAACCGGATTACAGCCGCATTGTGCCCTGCAAATGCGCCGCCCGGGAAACGGAAAACAAACGACTGGAACGTTTGCAGAAATACAGTAATCTGGGCTACCTGGTGAAGATGACCTTCGATAACTTCGACCCGGAAGGGAAAAGCAAGGATGCCGCCCAGAAAGCCGGCGTCCGGCAGGCTTATGAAGGCGCCCGGGAATTCGCCCGGAAACCGGCCGGTTGGTTCATCATCGGCGGCCCGAGCGGGTGCGGCAAGACCCACCTGGCGGCAGCCATCGCCAACTATGGCCTGGCGCAAAATACCCCGGCTTTCTACATCACCACGCCCGACCTGCTCGACCATTTACGCGCCAGTTTCAGTCCCAGTTCCGATATGGGCTACGATGAATTTTTCGAACAGGTGCGGAACGCGCCGCTGCTGATACTGGACGATTTCGGCAGCCAGTCTTCAACGGCCTGGGCAAAAGAGAAACTGGATCAGTTATTGAGCCACCGCTACAATACCCGTTTGCCGACTGTCATTGTCACTTCCGTGCCGGTGGAGGAATTGGAAGACCGGATACGCACCCGCCTGGCGAACACCGAATTCTGCCGCATTTTCACTCTGGGCAGTAAAGCCGCCGACCTGGCTTTGTACAACTGGGCGCCGGGTTTCGAACTACAAAAGAAAATGACCTTCGAGACGTTCGATTGGAAAAGGGTCAATCTTTCACTGGAGCAACGGCAGAATCTGGAAGCGGCATATAATTTGGCGCGGATGTTCGCCGAGGCGCCGGAAAACTGGCTGGTTTTCGCCGGTATCAACGGCTGCGGCAAAACGCATCTGGCTTCGGCAATTGTCAATTACCGTTACAAACAAGGGAAACCGGCGCTATTCGTGGTGGTGCCGGAATTTTTGGATCATTTACGCTCCGCGTTCAGCCCCGACAGCAAGATCACCTACGATCAGCTCTTCGAGGGAGTCAAAACCACGCCTTTGCTGGTACTGGACGATTTCGGCGAGCAGGCCTCGACCCCGTGGGCGCAGGAAAAACTGTACCAGGTGATCAATTACCGTTATAACGCCTGTCTGCCGACGGTGATCACCACGGTTTTGGGTCTGGACGAGATGGATGCCCGCATCCGTTCCCGCTTCATCGATAACAAGATATCCACGTTGTTCAACCTGGATGTGCCGGATTACCGAGGAGACCGCCCGGCGGTAAAACGGACTATCAGACCGGGGCGCAAGTCCAACTAAACCTCCACATCAGTTCCTCCCTTATAACCTCAAGGCAGGTCTGGAGGAATTTGAGCTATGACCCCCATCTGGCGGTGAGTCAAACCAACCGTAAATATGAATAGTTGATATTCTTTGGCTATTTAATAATACACAATAAGCAAGTGGGGAAAAACCGTGAATTGTTACTTTACGGAAACGGATGGATCGAGAAAGATCAGAGCGAGCTCCGCCCCGGTGAAAGTCATTTTAGATCCCAATCCCACGTTGAGCACGCAGGTTTCTTGAGGATCAAGCATTTTAATAAAGAGATCCCTATCTAAAATGACGACGAGTTTACTGGTGTTTTCTCCCCCATGTTTCGGGTTAAAGGCCGCGTGATAAGCCGCGACGGTATTCCAAAATGGAACTATTGGGCGACCATGTTCGTTGAATCTGGCAATAATTGTCGTACTTGAGCCTTCAATGCTTGGTATGGGTTTGCCGTCCCATACCGGATTCGTGTTATCAAAATCAGGATTATCCGTTAAGACGATCACCTGGTCCCCAATAAGATTTCTGGCGCGTTCGATTTTAGATTGGAAAAGGCATGAGGTTGATCCCAGAATAACCAACAACAATACGACGGCTGCCGATAAAAATGATTTAGTGCTTCTTCTGATTATCATAAATAATAGGATTATATAAAGAAGAATAATAAAAATCAAGAATTAGATGGGCAATATTTTGAAAAATCGGACAGTTAACGGTTTTGCAGACTTGAAATAACCATATGCTAAAATCATGGGTATGAAAACGGAATCATATAATGTTGAAAAAAGACGTTTGTAATTCACACTTGACAAATACACGCAAACGTGTAAAAATGGAACCATTAAGCAATGGAGGTCAGGTCAATGTTCAAGGTGGAAATCATCCGGGGTGATATAACGCAGATCGCCGCCGAGGCACTGGTCAATCCCGCGAATAATCACCTCTGGATGGGAGGCGGAGTGGCGGGCGCCCTAAAACGGGCGGGTGGTTGGGAGATAGAAATGGCGGCGGAAAATCAAGGTCCCATTGAGGTAGGACAAACGGTGGTGACTACCGCCGGACGTTTAGCGGCGAAATACATTATTCATGCGGTTGTCATGGCCCAGAATTTAGTGACAACTCCGGAATACATACGCGAAGCGACGAAAAACAGTCTGGAGAGAGCGCGGGCATTACAGGTGAAGACGCTCGTTTTACCGGCGTTCGGCACCGGCGTGGGAAGGCTACCGGTGGAAGAAGCGGCGCAAATCATGCTGCAGGAAGTAAAGAAATTCGCCCGGACGCCTTCATCGCTGGAAACCGTGACATTCGTCCTCTACCGGGAAAAAGAATTTCACGTTTTCCAGGAGGAGTGGGAAAGGCAATCCACCTGAAAACTTGCAGGGGGCTGATGAACGGTTGGGGTTAACGAAAAACGGCGTCAACGAAAGCACAGTAGCAGATTTGTGGCGGGAATTAGTCAATGCCGGTTATGATTTTACCGCCGATACACGGCAAGCGGTGCATGTGCGATACGCGGGGAAAAATTGTGAAATCCCCGGCGCCGATATCCGGGACGTGGCTTTGGAATTTGACGGCCGGACTGTTAACGGCAACATCGAATTCCACGTCTACGCCGGGGATTGGCGGGTTCACGGGCATCAGCATGACCGGGCCTATAATAATATCGCGCTGCATGTTGTCATGTGGCGGCAGACAGGGGAGATCACCTACCGGGAAAACGGGCAGGCCGTGCCGACCGTGGCCATCGGGCAATTTTACGATAATATCCGGCAGAGCGGGCTGGAAACAGCCGCGTTCAATCTGCGGCCGTGCGCGCAGTTGGGGGAGAAAAACCCGGCCAAAGTGAGCAAGGTGCTGGAGCAGGCGGGCGAAGAGCGTTTTTGGGGGAAAGGGCGTCTGTTTCAAGCCGAATTGACCCAACATGATGCCGCGCAGTGCCTTTATGCGGGGATCATGGAAGCTCTGGGTTACGCGCAAAACAAAGTCCCTTTCAGAAAACTGGCGGGCATGGCGCCATTGACGCAGTGGGCACACTTACTGACGGCTGAAGATGAGATACCGTTAATGACCGTACTTTGCGGAAATGCGGGTTTACTACCATCGCAACGCCCGGAAGCTGCATCCCATACGGTGGATATTTATACCCGAGAACTGGAATCAGGGTACTGTCCGAACGCCGGCGTAACGTCAATGGAATTCAGAGAGTGGTCGTTTTTCCGCTTGCGTCCGGGCAACTATCCGGCGCGGCGGCTGGCAGGCATGGTCAACCTGCTGCGCAAATACCGGGAGCGGGGGTTAATTGACGGACTGGGGCAATTAGTTGGCGAAGCGCCGGCGGAAAATGGGGAAGAGGGTTTGCTTTCCGGCGTGATGGTCAAGGCGGAAGGTTACTGGCAACCCCGCTTTGATTTCGGCAAGGAATGCCGCGGGTTGAGTGCCTACTTAATCGGAGAAAGCCGGGCGGCGGAGATAATAATCAATGTTGTGCTGCCTTTCTTCTGGGCTTACGGTCAATACCGGGGAGATGCCACGCTATCCGGTAAAGCGCTGGAATTGTTTACGTCCTTCTCTTCGCGGGAAGAGAACACGGTGGAAAAACACATGCGCGGGCAACTGGGGTTAAAACGGGCGGTGGCGCATACTGCCTGCCGGCAACAGGGGCTGTTACACCTGTACAAGGAATTTTGTACGCAAGGGAAGTGCGTGGAGTGTTTGCTGGGCGCTCAGCTTTAACTCCCTGTAGAGCGGTAGTGTTTTACTCCGAATTCCCAAACCCTGATTGACAAAAACAGAAAAAGCACCCCGACCAACGGGGACACCCATTGGAACCATACCGGCGAATTTAACACATCGTTTTTCCCTAGTATGGCAATCACCGGAAAATAGTTGACGCACGCCAGCGGGATGATAAAGATGAAAAACTTAACAAACCAGCGGTTGTAAATGGCCAGCGGCCATTGAGCGGTTTCAATCCCGCCATAAGTAAACGAATTAATTATTTCCAGACTCTGTGTAGACCAAAAACACATCGTCGCCTGCAAAACTATCAGTCCGGTAAAAAGCATCACGCCTCCGAAGACGGCAAACAACAGCAACAATATCTTGAATGTTGACCAATGGATACCCAGATTGATTGAAGCCCAAATCAGAATGATCAATCCCTGCATCAGTCTGCCTAATCTTGTGAGTTGAAAATCGTGGGTTAAAACCTGCAACACGGTGGTACGAGGCCGGAGTAAAGTACGATCGAATTCGCCGGTATTCACCTGGTAAGCAAATAAATCAAACCCGCGCCCGAAAGCTTCGGAAATGGCGTAACCTGAGTTGATCATGCCGTAAAACAGGCCGATTTCCCAAAGATTCCAATCTCTTAGTGATCCGAAGCGGGAGAACAACACCCAAATACCAATAAAATCGATAAATGTAACCAGCAGATTCCCGATGTTCAGAATTAAAAATGAAGCGCGGTATTGCAACTGCCCACGGACATGTAAATTGATATATTTGAAATACAGTTTTATCGCATTCATTATTATCCGCCCTGAACCACAGCTCGTTTGGTGGCTGAAGAAAGCAGCCACAAGCCGAGTCCAATAAATACGCCTGCACAGGTTAATTGCAACGTCAATAGTGTGAAAACTTGGGCTGGGGGCAGAGTCCCCAGGTACAAGCGAAAGGGTATATCCATTAATCCGCTAAAAGGTAAATATCTCAGAGCGGGTTGTGCCCATTCCGGAAAGAAAGCCAGAGGAACGATATTACCGGAAAATATCATCACCAGCGCCGGTAGAAGCCGCTGTACCCCATCACCAGACAACGTCCATAAAGTTGAGATGCTTATAATATTCGCAACGGCGCAACCGAGCAGGAGGGCGCCGACCAGGGATACAGAAAAGGATACAACGGATGAAGCTGTTGAAGGCGCTATCAATCCGTAAGATTGCGGTAAAAAGCATACAATGAAAAGTAATGGCAGTCCATTTAATATCAAGGATACAGCCACTTTAGAGATTAACCGGCAATACCAAAAAAAATAGAGATTTAATGGGCGGCACAATTCGTAAGCGAAATTACCAGAACGAATTAAACCCAATACCTCGCTGTCACCACCTAAGGGTAACGTCCTGAAAACCATTTGTCCCAGCCACGTATAGGTCACGGTTTGTTCTAACGACATCGGTTGGATAGTCGTATTAAATAGATAAAAAGCGTGAAAGACCATCACTCTGACGAAACCAAAAAAGAATTGAGTAAATAATCCGGCAGCGGCAGCGGCACGATATTGTAACTGTACTGCAAACCGGAGTTTCAAAATTGAAAAATAGGCTTTCATATTTTAAACTCGTCGTACATCCTGGCGATGGTTTCCTCGATGGGCAGATTTTCTATTATGAAATCCTTGATTTCATTGTTAGCGGTGATCCGGTTGATCAAATCCGTGGCGCTGATAACCGACGGGTTGAAATGTAATTCCAGTCGCCCGTCTTCACCGCGCACACTGTTTACACCCGGGAATGCAATCGAGGGTGGCGTCCGGACGAAATCAATCGTCATGATCCGTTCCGGGGAAATACGGTTCCGTATCTGTTCTATGGTACCATCGAGCAGAATTTTCCCCTTGCCGATGAGCATTATTCGCGAACAGAGCGCTTCGATATCGTCCATATCGTGGGTGGTGAGAATCACTGTCACACCCCGCTCCCGATTGATTTTTTTGATAAAATCACGCACGGCTAACTTGGAGACTGCATCAAGTCCGATGGTCGGTTCATCAAGAAACAATATCTGGGGTTGATGTAGTAGTGATGCCGCGAGCTCGCAGCGCATTTTCTGTCCGAGGCTTAATTGCCGCACCGGTGTCTCAACAAGCTTTTGCAAGCCCAAGCTTTCCACCAGCTCGTTTTTCGTTTTTTGATACTGTTGAAAAGGGATTTTGTAAATATCTTTGAGCAAATCAAAAGAATCACCTACCGGGACATCCCACCAGAGCTGCGTCCTCTGTCCGAACACTACCCCGATGCGCCGGACATGTTCGATGCGTTGTCTCCAGGGAATCCGTCCCATTACTTCGCATTTGCCCGAATCGGGAGTCAGGATGCCGCTCATGATTTTTATAGTAGTCGACTTGCCAGCTCCGTTCGGTCCGATGTAGCCTACCAGCTCGCCTTCCTCCAGATTGAAGGATATGCCGTTTAGGGCGTTCACGGTGGTCGTTTGGCGGTGGGCGAAGGCTTTTAGCGAGTTGAAAAAACCGCTTTGTCGCCGGTTTACTTTGAAGGTTTTCCGCAGGTCTTCGACTAAAATTTGGGGCATGTTGACTCCAATACTTCATAAATATGCAGATAAGCATATTAGCATATTTATTGACATTTGTTCAAGTGGAAAAATATTGGAGTTTTAAAGCCAGGTTTTGGAAAGGTTACTAGATTATGTTTGTAGTTTATTTGTTTCCTATTGAGCTACATTTTGAGTGGCCGGCTGAAGATAGCCGATCTTAATTAATCGTAAGCGGGCGGCGTCATCCGAAACGTCGAAAGCGTGTGCCACTTGAGCGGCAAGTTCATGAGGCAGATCAGTATCTCCCGGTAACCCTTGAACACCCCTCTGCTTATTTTCGTAATTTTTAACCAATTTGCGGACCGCGGTGAGCGGCATCAAGATGGCGCCGCAGATATAGCTGGCCTGCCACTCCATCCAATCCGAAACCGGAGCCTGCAGTATAAGACCGCGAGTGCACCTAAAAGTTCTACGAGAAGTGAAGGGAGAGAAGATTTCGTTGTGATCATCATCTAAAGTAGGGGGCTTACTCTGGTCGGGATTTAGTTTTTGTCTGAGTCGTGACATGGCTTTACGTTCAACCGTTAATTTTTTCATAATATTGGTAACAGTCTTTGGAGTTGAATTCATTTCCCACAGGAAGGTATGAAATCTGACGTGACCGTATTCGTGAGCCAAGGTCGTCCGGAGCCTTAAATATCTTGAATCTTCGACCGATAATTGTTGGGATATTTTTACCACCGGCTTTTTATGCGGGTAGAAATCCGTGGATCCTTCTATGTCTTCGCCGTCAAGTGTGAGGTCGGCAAACAAATCGAGGTCCGATGTGTCCCGTTCCACCATGATAGTTAAGTCGTCGGTGGTAATTGGAAACCTGACCACCCCGTATTTATGCATCAAGAAACCGGAGACAATCTGTTCGCACTCATTATCCAATTCTTCTTGAGTATAAAAAGGCCGCCAGACAAAACGACCGGTGGTATCATTGACCCATTTCACTGTTCTTTACCACCCTCGCTTCTGTGGTAACTTCTTGCGAAAGCTTCAAAAGCTTCGTGAACTACAGAGGGATTGATTGCGGTGGTTTGGCGGTATTTTGGCGGTATCTCATGAACGATAAAGAACAAATAATCCTCCGGTACATCCAATATTTTGGCGAACTGACTGATCAGATTGTCACCGGGGGGATTACGCCGATCCCGTTCAATATCGTTGAGATATTGTGGGGAGATGGGTTTCCCGTCATCTTTTATTACCATTGAAGCGAGTTGTTTCTGACTCATCTGTTTGGATTTACGGGCATGCACTATAACTTGTCCAAATGTCATATGTTTCTCTCTATTAACAATTATCGTTATCCGCTAATCAGCATATCGGCATTTGTAGTTGGTGTCAAATATAAAAGGTGGATGATATTAGCGGCAAACCGTCCGGAAATCCGGTTCGAAAATGACCGAT
>JAQTOJ010000032.1 GCA_028713395.1 Dehalococcoidales bacterium
CCCGCCATGCAATTCTACCAACTTCTTGGAAAGCGGTAGACCAAGCCCTGTGCCTTCAGTCACCCGGGAATACGGGGTATCCACACGGAAAAACCCTTCAAAGATTTTTTCCATGTTCTCCCGCGCGATGCCAACCCCCGTATCCCAGACGACTACTTCTATTTCCGAACCGGCTTTCTTTGCGGTAATGCCGATTTTCCCGTTTTCCGGTGTAAATTTGACCGCATTGGATATCAGGTTATAGATGATTTCTTTTACCTTCAGCTCATCGGCTTCTATATTCGGCAGGTCCCCGGCGATATCGAGCGCTATTTCTATCTTCTTTTTACCGGCCATATCCGCCACGAGCATTGCGATGTCATTCAAGATGACCTTCATGGGTAAACTCGATAGAGTGAGCTTCATCTTCCCCGCTTCAACTTTTGCCATATCCAGAATCTGGTTGATAAGTAAGAGCAGGTGTTTGCCGCTGGTCAGGACATTATTGACGTATTGTTTCTGCTTCTCGTTAAGCGGCCCAAAAGTCTCATCGTAAAGTACTTCAGAAAACCCGTTGATAGAATTCAACGGAGTCCTGAGTTCATGCGACATGTTGGCTAAGAATTCTGATTTGACACGCGCGGTTTGTTTCAACTCGGCCGCCAGGTTTTTCAACTCCTGATGCGCTTTTTCCAAACCGTTTTCGATCTCGCGGCGGGCTGTAATGTCTTCGATCGCCAGCAGGATAACCCGCTCTTTGCCTAATACCCGGTGGATTTGCCGGGCGTTAAGCAGCATGATGCGTCGGCCGATGGTGGTAAAATCATGTTCCACCTCGTAGTTATCAAAGGTTGTTTTTTGCGGCAGAATAGTTTCCAGCAGTTCCCGTAGTTTGGGGGTATTCCACTGTTTATTGCCCAGGTCGTAGATGAGCTGGCCTACGGTCTCTTCGGGCTTGACCTTAAAGAATTCGTAAAACGAACGGCTAACCGTCACCACCCTGAGGTCTTGATCTAGGGAAATCAAGGGTTCCCGTACAGTGTTGATAATACTCTCCGCAAATTCACTGGCTTCATCTTCCGATCTCTTGATTACTTCCAGTTCTTTTCGCGTCTTTTCCAGGCCGGCTTCTATTTCCTTACGTTCGGTGATATCTTCGATTGCGAGCAGGATGATACGTTCCTGTCCCGTTCCCGTTTCTATTTGCCGGGCGTTAAGCAGCATGATGCGTCGGCCGATGGTGGTAAAATCATGTTCCACCTCGTAATTATCGAAGGTTGTTTTTTGCGGCAGAATGGTTTCCAGCAGTTCCCGCAATTTGGGTATGTTCCACTGTTTGTTGCCCAGGTCATAAATGAGTTGGCCAACCGTATCTTTAGGCTTGACCTTAAACACCGCGTAAAACGAACGGCTGGCTAAAACCACTTCCAATTCCTGGTTTAGCACAATCAAAGGCTCACGCACCGTATCGAAAATACTCTCTGAGTATTCCTGAGATTTATTTATGATTTTCTTACGAAACAATTCCGGCTCCTTGGATTTACCTTTCACTTCTACTTCAGACCGAATATTTCCGAACGTTTTTGAAATTCTTCCGGGGATTCTTCTTCCCAGGGCAGGAATTTTAAAGCAGCGGGGCTACGAAAGGCATAAAGCAACAAATTGGTTATCTCCGAAGAAGTATTGGCAAGTTTCATAACGGTTTCTTTTCTTGCCGCTAAAACCTGCCCGGTAACCAATGTGGGTACGTTGGGGAAATATACATTCACAATGGGGAACTTGCCGGCATTCCCTGAAAGTGTTACCTTCTCTTCCGAGAGGATCCAACCATAAGAAATGCAGGTTGGCGAATATAAAAAGAGGCAGGCTTGCATATGACTCAGTTTACCGATAGTCATAATTTCGCCCTGGCCAAAAAACAACCCGATGAAAGGAATTTTCGAAAGTATTTTCCCTACTTTCGAAAGTTTCAATAGCATTCCTGAGAGATAAACGATCAGTATGCAAAATACAAAACCTAAGCCGGTATACAGAAATTGATCCGGCACGACCACGCCTAAAATCGTTCTCCCGGCTTTTTCCGCATTGCTAAAAAGGAGAGCGGCCACGTAGACGACTAAAATAACTGGCAGCCAAAAAACAAACCCGTAAAGGAAAAATGTAAGCTGTTTCTTAAATAACCCTTTCATATTACCCTCCCTTTGCACTTGTTAGCCCGCATTCGCCAGAGAAACACCGAACCGGAAAATCCATTTTTCTAGCCGCCTAACCGAAGTCCCACGAACAAGAGCGACGCCCCGATAATAACCGCCGCTATCATCACGCATAGCATCGTTCGATTGATTACTTTTTCCAGATGGTCTATATGTTTTTCTACGCCTGAAACGTCGGCGCGTACTTGAATCTCACCACGTTCGGCAGTTTTGAACATCCGGTCGAGACGGGTTGGTAATCCACCAAGCAGACTGGCCATTTCCGCCGTTGCGGCCGGCATCCGGCGGACGGCGGCCATGATTGAATATTTCTTTTTTATGAGGCGCATCACATAAGATTGCAACATCGGGGTGATATCAAAACCCGGATCAAGCCCTCTGCCCATGCTTTGTGCCATGATTATCGTTTTCAATAAGAGAAATGTATTTGAGGGGAGTTGTACGCGGTTACGACGTAACAGGGTAAACAATTGATCAAGGTTACTGCTCACACTTTCTGCGTGTTTCTGCAGGTGGATGGTGGGGTAATGACTCATAACGTATTTCATGTCTTTTCGCAGACTGGCACGCGACCCCTCCTGACGGAGGTTGACGGCGCCAAGTTCTATCAAGGCATCAATCAGCATGTCCACATTTCTATCAAGAATCGCTTTGACGGTATTGGCGAGGCGCCATCTTACCTCATCGTCTACCATGTAGACCATCCCGAAATCCACCAGACCCAACCGCCCATCTGGTTCAACGAACAAATTCCCCGGATGCGGGTCAGCGTGAAAGGCGCCGCCTTCAAAAACCATTTTTAGCCAGAGGCCGACCGTACGTTTGGCTAGTTCTTTACGGTCAAAACCCGCTTTATCCAAAGATTGCAGGTCATGTATCCCGATGCCTTTGATTTTTTCCATCGTGAGCACCCTGACGGTCGTAGCCTCCCAGTGGATTTTGGGGATATGAATGGTATTATCATTCTTAAAGAATTCCGCAAAGTACTCGGCGCTGTGACCTTCGCGGATATAATCTGTCTCTTCTTTAATAGTGTCGGCGATCTCCTCGGCGATCCCAACCAGGTCGTATTGTTGCGCCCCGTCCCAGTATTTGGTTGCGGCAGCGGCCGCTTGTTTTAATATGTACATATCTTCTTCCACGAGTTCCGGCACACCGGGTTTTTGCACCTTTACCACCACATCCGTGCCGTCATGCAACGAGCAAGCGTATACTTGCCCGATTGACGCGACCCCGATAGGCGCCGGGTTGAAAACGGGAAATAACTCATCAATCGGATGTCCCAACTGGTTACTGATTACCTTCTTCATAATCTCTGCCGGCACCGGTTTCAAGGAATTTTGTAGTTTCGATAATTCTTTGGTGTAGGCAGGGGGCAACAAATCGGTTCGGGTTGAAAGGATTTGGCCAAGTTTCACAAAAAATGTGCCCAATTCCTCTATGGCCATGCGCATTCTTTCCGGCTTGGAATAAGGCATTTTTCTAAATGGATTGCCGCGGAACAGAAAGCGGAATATCAGGATTTTTTTCAGACCTACATAACCAAGGACTTCCTCAAGCCGGTATTTGGCTAAGATCTTGATAATCTGCCAATATCTGGTAAGGTGTCCCGGGCGTTTGCGCGGTTGTTGTATTGCGTTAGTCAAAGTCACACTTCCTGTTTTTTGGTGGGCGGTCCAGACTTTTTTATACTTCCATGACGTTGTATCCCAAGATGTTGACGCCATGTTTTCCGACCTAATTCGTTGCGGATACTGGTAAAAGACGAATAAACGATGTCACGGACAGCGCGGTCTACGGCTTCACTGTTAATGATTCCTACCATGGAATCAAACGTCTTTTCTTCGGCCCGCTCCAGGGCGGCATCCAATCCGACCATATGCGCCAAACCGGGGACTAAGCCTTCGTGAGGAGTTGCATCTCGAACGCGCCTTAAGATTGCCTCTTTATTATCAGACAACGACTTCGCTACTCCGTGGGTTAAGCCGACTCTATCCATATCCCCTTGAAGACGATCCACAATACGCTGGAGCACCCTGTCAGTGATTTCTTCCTCAAAGCCTTCAAGTAATGCGAGGATATTGCGCCGCACGAACCCGTCCCCCAGAAATCTATCTATTACCCGGATAAATCGCGCAACCAGAATGAGCCAAACCAAAACCATCTCGATAGGGAATCCGTGATTAACGAGCGCCAGAGCCGGAACAATTGCGAAAAAATCAAAGAAATGGGATCTTAGATACGCCCCGCGGTTCCAACGGAATCCGCTACGGGTTAAAAACTCGACGGTAAAAGCGACGCCGAGCCCGATATCAACGATTAACCATCTATTGTCCACCGCTCCTTGGGACCCGAATGTCCAGACCGCCAGGACAACGAAAGATACTAACGACAAGGCGAACCCGAACCAGTGCAGCAAAGGATTCCGACGCGGCAAAGCTTCCAATTGTTGAATATCGGCAGAAAACTGCGAAGCGTAATCAGGCGACTTCGGTCTATGCCCGTCGTTCAGGTTATCTGTTCCGGTAGATTTATTGGTAATGATGTTGTTTGGTAAAGTCATCGTGCTTCCCGTCCTCACTTATGGGTAAAGTCCCGCTGAAAATGGGGAATCTAGGCAACCGGTTTAGGTTCATAATTAATTTCCACCGTAGGTTTTTTGCCGGTAGTAAAATTGATTTCTATTTCCACATCCTCTTCGATTTCCAGTAATTTTTTCGCCAGTTCACGAGCGTTTTTTAAAGATAACGGCAAGGTGACGGTTTGATTGATCTTTAGCCAATCAGGTATTGCGGGTAGATGGGCGGTGATCTTTAGTACTTTTTTTTGCATTTTGGCGCTTCCTCAATACTGCGTTTTATTTATTATGAGTGGCGTTGGTCTTTCCGGTTCATAAATCCCTATTAAAGTAGGCAGGGTATTTCCAATCTAATATCAGCATATCTTCCCTCTCCAACCGCCACAAACCCCTGTACGGGCATTGCTTTAGTGCGTAAGTGGCGTTCCGCTAATCTAATGAATGGTAACTAAAAGTGCTCAACGAGTTGGAGGAGAAAGGGGGGTGATAGACCACCGGGAAACACTCTTAAGCAGCATGTCACAGTACTTGATAGCGTACTGCTTTTTTTCTCGGTGAAATCAAACTGGATAAAAGATCTCATATCGTTTTCCCTTCTTCACCTGTTTTACTTATCCCAATATCCTCCTATATTTATGTCAAGTAACCCCGGTAAACAAAATTATTCTGAGAATCTTGATGTCTACCATGATTTTGTTACGAACGATTTTGATAGCGCCTTCCCTTTTCAGAGAAGCCAACGCGTGATTTACCATCTCTCGTGATGTGCCTAACTCCATCGCCAGGTCATTTTGCGATATCCTTTGAGCTTGCGGGTTGGTACCTGCGGCATTCATCAAGTAATCAGCAACCTGGTTTCTCACCAAATTCAATTCGTCGGATAATACCGCGCATGGAAAAACGTCCGTCGAAACGGCATACTCCATAATTGTTCATCCCCCTCTGTCATAAAAATGGCGTTCGCTGCCCGGCACAAATCAACCTGAACCGGTCTCTTTTTCCAGCAGACTAAAACAACTTGAATACCTGTTTTAACAACCAGATTATTATCAGGATAACGGCTACAACCAGGGCGATATGAACGAGCGCACCCAGACTGAAGACGAAAAATCCCAGAATCCAGAGGATTAAAAGAATGATACCGATGAATAACAAGATGCCCATGTTTTCTCCTTTTTATTAAACGCCGTTTTGCACGGTCGCCGCATTGCGCATACAACTAAACTGGAAAGAAAATTCTGCCCCCAAAATCATGATCAGGGCTGAATAGTAAATCCAAACGAGCAAGGCAATTATTGAAGTGATAGAACCGTAAATAAGTTGATAATTGGCAAAATGTTCCAGATAATAAATGAACAGTGTTCTAGCAAGTTCAAAAAAAATCGCCCCCGCAAGAGCTCCGGGCCAGATATGACGCCAGCGAGTTTGCGTGTAAGGGGCCAGTTTATAAAGCAAAAGAAAAACCGCCAAAATCAATAAGAAAGCCGTCAACCGGCTGTCCAGGTCTAGTATTGTTAGTTGGGCGGGCTGCATGTTTATGGAGCTCCGGATGATCGCGCTAAAAGCGCTGGCACCCAAAGAAAGTATCAGCAATCCCCCGGTGCTCAACGCCATTCCCAACTCACCGGCTTTTCTGACAAAGAAAGGACGATAACGGTCGATTTCCCATGCCCGGTTAATTGCTAATGTTAAAGCGCTGAACATGGTGCTGGCGCTCCAGAAAAGTATGACCAAACTTAAAATACCCGCCGGTCCGCGCAGTTTCACAATGCCAGCGATGTTTTCTATCAAAATATTCCTTGCTCCCGGCAAATTTTTACCGATAAATGTAAGCAATTCATCTTGCACGTTGACCGAAGGTAAAAAATACCCAAACAGGGCAATGGTTCCCAGCAATAAGGGGAAAATGGATAAAATAGCGTAATAGGCTACGCCGGCAGCCCTTTGCGTGGCGTCGTGTCTACCGGCTCCATCCAAAGTACGATGGATCACTTGTATTGCAGGTGTTTTCCGTAAACACATTGTGAATTTGTCAGACCTGGTTTTCAGGTTTCGATGTAGTATTACCATTGATCCCCGGTTTTTCCTGTTTTTATTACATTTTGAAAGGTATTGACGCAGAGAATCCGAAGGAGCGGGATCACTTCCCAACTTTGGCAGTTTCCGTTTTTCACAGGCATTTTGAGTAACTTCCATTCAGTTAACTCTCCCCCAAATCCGGAAAATGCCGGGCACTTGGCATGGGAAGATATTTTCCCCGAGACGGTGTCCGTTTTTTTCAGGCTGATTTCATTTACAGATAGTAAACGAACACCGTCTCATTATTTTTACCTAATTAATTCTTAAGTTCGTCAGTCTTTACCTTGAGAGGTTAATGACTATCCGGCGCTAGACCGTCTTGTCGTCGATCACTGCTTCGAAGGCATTGATCTTCACCGAGTCAATACCTTTCATGGCGCTTTCTTTAGAGGTATAACCCTCGGAGACCGCGATCGTTTCTCCATTCACCGCCACCAGCTTAAATCTGAATTCGCCGGCAACGTCCTTGTTAATTTCAAATTTAGCCTCCACTTTGCGGCGGCCTCTCTTGGTGACTACCTGTTGCACGATCCCCAGATAAGATTCGTAGCCGTAATAAGTGTAGTAATGGTCGAGGGTTTCCAGGTCTTGCTTTTCCTGCCACTTGTCAATCTCTTCCAGCCACCTGTCTTTGTGCATACCGGGGGCATTCCGAAGGACATCTTCCGGCATGTCCAGAATGAACTTCATGGTTGTCGGATGCCATTTTAGCGCCGGCCAGGGGATAGCGAACCATTTATCGCTGATACCCAGAAAGCCGCCAAACGCCACCAGGACGAATGCGATGAAACCTTCATGCATATCGACGACGAACGTTTGCACCTGACCCATATCCTCGCCTTTGGTATTGACCACGTCATATTGCTTTAGCCTGACGGTCGGTACAAATCTGGTTGATGTATTATTTCTTGTTGTTGTTGCGCACATATTTACTCTCCTGATCGTTTACTCAGCAGCTATCTGGCATTCCTGTCAGGGTACTTAGCTGTTGAGTTTGGTAATTGCAAAGCCGGGACATTGAGTAGTTTATTTCCCTTGTTCTTTTCTGATAGTACCCAGGGTCTTGTCAGACCGGGTGTTTTTCCCATCTTTGTTTCTGATGGCACCATTGGGTAATCCGGCTTTTTCTTCCAGTTTCCCCACGGTTTTGTCGCTTCTTACCTGTCTTGCCATGTTCTCAATCCTCCTTTTTCAATCTTCTACTCGTTTACTTATTTTTTGGTTTTTACCCGTTTTACCAGCCAGATAATGGCCAGAATCAAGGCCACGATCAACAAAATATTGATCAGACCGCCTAAGATGTGTCCCGCCAGCCCGAGGACCCACAAAACCAGAAGTATTAGAATAACGACCCAGAGCCAATTCGGCATGTAAACCTCCTTTAGTTTTTTTCACAATGACTTAGATTTGGGATTTCCTAGTACTATCGAACCGGGGGCGGTAAAACCCCCGGTTCTTTTTATATGCTTACGGGGCTTTGGTCACGGTGTTAGCAATTAACGTAACTTGCTCATTTACCGAGAACAATCTGCCCGTTACATTAGCGCCAGCGAGCAGGTTAACTTGCTGCCAGGAGAATATATTTCCGTAGAATGTAGTGCCGCCGCCGATCACGGTGATACCCGCTATTCTCCAATAAACGTTCTTGGCCAGCGCGCCGTTATCGAGGACGATGTTCCCACCGGCGCCGGTGGTAAGATTCCCGCCTATCGTGATGATGAAGACAGAATTGGGATCGCCTTGTGCATCTAGATGTAACGCACCACCCGTCAATGTCACGTCACTGGCAGTTTTGTAAACACCGCGAGTGAGTGTCTGACTGGCCAGGCTTATCGGGCAAACCTGAGTCGGGGCACCCGGATTCGGATCCGCCGCCAGGAAGGTGTAAGCGATTCCTAAGTCCGTTCGAACTTGATTTATAAAGGCAATAGTAGAGGCATAGGGTGCAGGGTAGGTGAAAGGCGGCATGTCATCGTGCGCGTACGTTATGCCGTTGGTTAACGCGGTAAATGAGCCTGCGGTCGCCCCTGCGGTAAATCCTTCATAATATGAACGGGCTTGGTCAATAATTCCGATGTCGCCGTTGCTGATCGCGGTCACACCGGTAGTGGTGACTTTCTGGCTCGCTAGAATCACGAACCTCACGGATTCACCGAGAACTGGGGCTGTCGGATTTGCGGGGAGTAGTGCCGCTGTAGTAAAGCTCCATACTTTATCCGCGGCGAGAGGATTACCTGCCAGATCTTTGGCTCCGGTGGTAATCGTGGCAGTGTAAATGGTATTAGGTGCGAGCGGCACATCCGGTGTAAATGTAGCCGTCAATCCGAGATTGGTCACCGCCCCTAAGACGGCGGTTGCTCCCTGCTTTAGCGTGAAGGAGAGATTGGTTAAAGATTGCATACCTTCATTGAAGGTGGCAACAACGGCACTATCCACTGCCACACCGGTTGCAATGTCCGCCGGTACGGTCGAACTCACGGTAGGGGCAGTAGTATCAGGGGCAGCCCCGGTGGTAAAGCTCCACACTTTAGCCGCCGCCAGTGCATTACCTGCCAGGTCTTTAGCTCCGGTAGTGACAGTGGCGGTATAAACGGTATTGAAAGCGAGATTAGCTAATGGCGTAAAGGTGGCGGTCATACCGGCATTGGTTACCGCGCCCAGCACAACCGTCGCCCCCTGATTCAGGGTAAACGAAATAGTAGTAAGGGGTTGCATGGCTTCGCTGAAAGTCGCCATCATGGTGCTATTCACTGCGACGCCTGTCGCATTATCTGCGGGGATGGTCGAACTCACCGTCGGTGCCGTAATATCCGGCGCTGTTCCGGTGGTAAAGTTCCAGACTCTATCAGCGGCTAATGGATTACCCGCCAGGTCTTTGACCCCGGTGGTGATCGTCACGGTATAGACGGTATTGAAAAAGAGGTTGGCTAACGGTGTGAACGTGGCCGTCACTCCAGCGTAGCTCACCGTACCGTTAACAGGCGTGGCTCCCTGCTTCAGAGTGAAAGTAAGATTGGTCACAGTTAATGGATTCATCGCCTCACTGAAAATTGCCGATATCGCACTATTGACACCGACTCCTGTTGCCAAATTGGTCGGGATGATAGAGCTGACGGTAGGTGCGATGGTATCAACGGTGGGGCCTCCACCGCCTCCTCCGCCGGCACCGACTGTGGTAAACGTCCAGACATAATTTTCCGCGAGCGCATTTCCAGCCAGGTCATTAGATCCGGTTGTTATAGTAGCAGTGTATGTAGTACCGGCTGCGAGTGCCGATAACGGGGTAAAGGTGGCGGTGTAGCCGACAAAAATCACCGAACCGCCGATAAAGGTCGAACCTTGTTTTAAGATAAAGGTCGCGGTGTTTACCGTCAGCGGGTTCATGGACTCACTAAATACCGCCGACAGAGCGCTATTGACCGTCACACCTGTAGCGGTGTTCGCGGGGATAGTGGAACTGATAGTGGGCGCAGTGTTATCTGGCGCCGCGCCGGTAGTAAAGTTCCAGGAATAAGTTGCTGCCATGGCATTGCCTGCCAGGTCTTTGACTCCAGTGGTCACTGTGCCAGCGTACAGTTTGCTGTAACCCAGATTGGTTGCGGGTGTGAAAGTAGCCGTGACACCGGCGTACACCACCGTGCCGGCAACCGCGGTTGTTCCCTGGGTTAAAGTAATCGTGGTACCGTTAACCGTCAGCGGCGCCATCGCCTCGCTGAAAATTACCGAGATGGCGCTATTGATACCGATACCTGTTGCAGCATTCACCGGGATAATAGAGGAAACGGTGGGAGCAGTAGTGTCCATGTCTGCCCCGCTGGTAAAACTCCATGTGTATGGATTTGTCATGGCATTACCCGCAAGATTTTTCACCCCGGTGGAAATCGTAGCAGTATATAAATTACCGCTAGCCATGTTAACTGAAGGAGTGAAAACCGCCGTTACACCGACATAATTCACTGTGCCGGCAATAGCAGTAGTCCCCACCTTTAGAGTGAACGTAGAATTGGTCACAGTGGCAGGATCCATTGCCTCTGTGAAAATGGCAAGAACAGCCCCGTTTACCGCTACACCACTAGCAGCGTTAAGGGGCACAGTAGAACTGACCGTAGGTCCGCTAACGACCGGTATTGATGGAGTTGTTGAGGTTGTGGTCGTAGTAGTTGTCGTTACGGGTGTTGTAGTTGTCGAGGTTGTCGCCGGTGTTTTCGTGCCGCAGCTACAAGCTGCCAATAACGTAACACCGAATATCAAGGTAAGTGCGACAACGATTGATGTAACCATAATGAGTATGGTGCGTTTTTTCATTTTAAACCTCCTGTTCAAAATATCTTCTTTTTTATTTGCTCATCCAGCATGGAATTTTTATACTAAAAAGACTGAATAATAGCGATGACCCCGATGACGATCAGGTAAATCCCAATGATGTAATTGAGAATCTTGGGAAAAAGCATGACAATGATGCCGAAAATGACCGTAATAATACCGACCCACAATCCGCTTATGTGCATGTACGCAACCCTCCTTCTTTCCTGCTTTTCATATTTTTTAAATACTGCGGTCTTCGACCGCAGCTTCAGGGACATTTTCTTTAACTGAATTTATACCCCCAATTGCGTTCACTTTAGTGGTATAACCTTCACCCGAGGCTGCGATTATGTGCCCGTTCCGGTGCGTCAACCGCCAGCGGAAAGCTCCGATCTTGTCCTTGTAAATTTCAAATCGCGCTGTCATGAAATTCCTCCTGTTGTTTCTTACAAGACTGTAATTCCAGAGTAAAGAAAGGGATCGAACAAGTGTCATATTGTGGTCTACATGTTACCGGGATCGCATCGATCATGAGAAGGGTATAGAACCAGCGGTTAACATAAGGATGGACTTATTGCCGCAATGCCACAAACCGCGCGGGCGGGTGTTCCGAAGATGCGTTGGGGACGTTTGACTAATCTAATGAAGGGTACCTGTTAGTGCTTGACAAGGGGAACAAAAGGGTAGTAAATAATGCCGGTTTGATACTCCAAAGTTGTAAACAATGGTATACTAAAGTGTACCAAGGAGGTGAAAAATGGCACTTAAGAAGCGTGAACCTGGAACCTTGGGAGTATTGATGATCGACTTCAGCCCGGTCGTGCGTGAAGGTCTCGAATCAATTATGAAGAAAGATGACGCTATTGTTATTATTGGCGATGCTCCGGATGGGCACGAAGCCCTCGAACATATTAACCGCGCCCGTGACCGGGGTCAAACCGTCCACGTTGTGTTAACCGAAACCCGCAACGGCAAAGTAGATGGCGTACAGGCCACCCGCCTTGTCAAGGAAAGGTTCCCTGAAATCGCCGTACTGGTTTTGACGGAAAGCATGAACGATTCCTATGTCATCGATGCGATCCACGCCGGCGCCGGCGGCTACATCTTCCTGAAAGATATGACACCGGAAGGCTTGCTGCAAAGTATCCACCGTGTCGTTGAGGGTGTGATGCAAATGAAGACGGAATTGCTGCACGCCGCTGTCGAAAATTTGATTCAAAACGGCCGAAAGACACTGGCGGAACGTACGACTGAAGCTGCCCATCTCACCGAAAGAGAAGTTGATGTCCTCCGGCTTATGGGCAACGGGGATTCTAACAAAATGATGGCCGAGACCCTGGGTATCACGCTGGATACGACCAAAAAACATGTGCGAAACGTAATCGATAAGCTCCAGGCCCGCAGCCGTACCCATGCCTCGATCATCGCCGCGCAGGCCGGAATTGTCGGGAATCCAATCAACAGCGCCATTAACGCTTCCACCGAAGCTTCCAAGTAAACCCGCAGTATTAAGCCGGTCTTTTCAATCACCGGTGACGTTTACCTGATACAAGACACCTGGTGCGGCATCCGGTCACGTTAAAATTCTACGATTCCATTTCCTATCGAATTTCAGGGTTTTTATCACCCTCCACGCATTTTTACCTTGATCCCAGGTCAGATGATGAAACTCACTATCATATTCCACGGTGTAGGTAGAACTGCGACTCATATCCCCGTCAATTAGAGTTGTATGTTACGGAAGTCACTTCCACTTTCCCCGCTTTCCCCGGCTCTTTATGAGATATTTATCTTTTCCCAAAGATTTTTACCAGTTATTACCTCTCTCCGGTTTATTTTGA
>JAQTOJ010000033.1 GCA_028713395.1 Dehalococcoidales bacterium
TAGCGGTGAACGACGTGGTAAACCAGGCGGTGACGGCGATGCAGGCGCAAGCCCAGCGTAAAGGTGTGCAAATGACATCCGATTTAGCAACGGAATCGCCGCTGGTAGAGATAGATTTTCACAGGATTTTACAGGTATTACATAATTTACTCGATAACGCGCTGGCGCATACACCGGCGGGCGGCAGGGTGAAGGTGAGTTTGGAATCCGGGGATGAGAAAGTGAACATCAATGTGACAGATACGGGGGAAGGTATCAGCGCGGAGGATTTAGCCAACATCTTCGAGCGGTTTTACCGGGTGGATAAATCACGCACGCGGGCGACCGGCGGTCATGGTCTGGGATTGACGATTGCCAAACGGCTGGTAGAAGCCCACGGAGGCACAATTACGGTGACCAGCGAACCCGGTAAAGGTAGCCGATTTACGGTGACATTACCAAAGGCACCTAGCGCCATCTGATAGCCGCGAACTGTGCTTGGGAAGTTTTACTTCACAGGTTATATCATCCCGGATCTATCCCGGGATCCAGTGTTCGCACACCCCGGGATTCTACGCTTCTTTCCAGAATGACATGGGAGACAATTTCCTCTCTATCTCCCCTTAGCAAGGGAAGATGGTTTAGGTTGGATGTTGAATCCTGACTCTAAGGCAGCCGGGTCTCGCTTGCGGTGCCGTTTGTTTAGGCATATATACCTAAAGTAGACATAATAATCTTTTTCACGTCCCCTTCATAATATTTCCTTAACATTTGTCTGGCAAAGTGGATTTATTCAGGGGGTGCAATGTGAAGAAGCTAAAAATATGGCAAATTACAGTTCTGGTTGTCGTGGTTTTAGGGTTGTCCGGCGGCGGCTTTTGGATCTACCGCTGGGCGACCCGAGGTAGTGACACTGGCACGACGACGAATAATACACAATTGGTAGCCGTGCAAAACGGGACGATCACCAACACGGTGAGTTCCAGCGGCAATCTGGCTTACGGTTTAACCAAAAGCCTGACCTTTGGTAGCGCGGGAACGGTTGGCGAGGTAATTGTTTCCGCGGGTGAAAAAGTGACCGCCGGACAGGCACTGGCAAAGCTGGATGAGGCTTCTTTGATACCGCTGCAAAAAGCCGTAGTCCAAGCCCAAATAAATTTGGAAACCGCGCAAACCGCCCTGACCGACCTGCAATCTCCTTACACCCAAGCGGACATCACCAAAGCCGAGGCAGATGTTCTTAGCGCGAAAATAGCATTGACTAACGCCCAGGATAATCTTACGAGCGCCCAAACTCCTTACAGCGAATCAGATTTTCTCAATGCGCAGATTGCCGTAGTCAATGCTGAATCGGCAATCACGACTGCCCAAACCAATTATGATAATGCTTACGCAAAATACCAGAGCAATTGGACTGTTCCGGCCTGGATTTACGATTATGAAATCAAGAGCGCGCAACTGGAATTGGCAAAAATCAACCTCACCAAAGCCCAAACATCGCTGGCGGATTTGAAAGCGGCACCGGACGCCACGCAGATCGCGCTGAAAACAAAACAGGTAACAGTTGCAGAAAATAACCTGAAAACCGCAGAAGATAAACTGGCAGAAATGAAAGCTGCCGCCGATCCGTTGCAGGTGCAGCTCAAAGAATTGGATATCGCTAATGCACGGGTGGCGTTGGAAAAAGCCCAGGACAGCCTGGTGGCAACAACCATCACCTCACCGATTAACGGCGTGGTAACGACGGTGAATGTCGCCACGGGAGATACGGTCAACGGTAATACCGCTGCCATTGTAGTGATCGATCCTGCCAATATGGTGATCAGCGGCGTATTGGATGAGGTGGATGCTCCTTTTGTGAAAGTAGGCCAAAAAGCCACCGTGACGCTGGATAGTCTTTCCGATGTGGCAATGGAGGGGACAGTCACTTCGCTGGGCACTTCCGGGCAGAGCAATTCCGGTATCGTGACGTATTCCGTGAAAATCAGCGTTACCATTCCGGAAGGGGTGCAGGTGCTTGCCGGCATGAGCGGCACAGCAGATATTATCACCGAAGAAGCCAGTAATGTGCTGGTGATTCCGGATTCGGCGATTGGGGGGACGACGCGTAACCCCACGGTAACCGTCTCCGCCAACGGCGTAACGCAAGTGAAGTCTATCACCGTTGGTATCAGCGATGGTTCTCAAACCGAGGTTAAATCCGGTTTACAGTCAGGGGAATACGTGGTGGTGACGCTCAAAACAAAGAGTTCCAGTTCATCATCGGGCACTACTATCCGAACCGGGCAGTTTGGCGGTTTCCCGGGTAGCGGCGTAATCAATATCCAGGGCGGGAAACCGGTGATAATTCCATAATGCCTTTCAGGGAAAGGGAGATTAGATGATCAAGTTAAACAATATCGTGAAAAATTACAGGGTGGGGGAGATCGAGATTCCGGTCTTACGCGGACTGAGCCTGCAACTGGAACAGGGGGAAATGGTGGCCATTATGGGCCCTTCAGGCTGCGGCAAATCCACCATGATGAATATATTGGGATGCCTCGATACCCCCACCTCCGGCGCATATTATCTGGACGATGTCGAGATCGGGAAATTATCCGATTCCGAACTGGCAGAACTGCGCAACAAGAAAATAGGGTTTGTCTTTCAGTCATTCAACTTGCTACCGCGCACCAGCGCCATCGCTAATGTAGAACTGCCGATGTTATACGGTAATGGCTTGAACCGTAAACAGAGGGCGAGAGAAGCATTGGATAAAGTGGGGATATCGCAGCGGGCGCAGCATAAACCTAATCAGCTTTCCGGCGGCGAGCAGCAGCGGGTGGCGATAGCCCGGGCGCTGGTCAACAACCCGAAAATTATTATGGCGGATGAACCGACGGGGAATCTGGATAGCAAATCCAGCCTGGAGATCATGGAAATATTGAAAAGATTGAACCGGGAAGACGGCATCACGATTATCATGGTGACACACGAACATGATATTGCCTTGCATACTCAGCGGATTATCACCATGCGGGATGGCGAAATAGTTGGCGAGCAAACTCTCTCCAAACCGGCGCGGACCGGCAAAGAAGGTAAAACATGAATATGCTGGAAACGATAAAGACATCTTTGCGAGCCATCATTGCTAACAAGATGCGTTCCGGATTAACGGTGCTGGGCATCATCATCGGGGTGGCGGCGGTCATTTCGCTCATGTCAATCGGGCGGGGGGCGCAGGCAGCGGTCACTTCAAATATCGAATCGCTGGGCACAAATTTACTGTTTGTGACCGCCGGCGCTTCCACGCAAGGGTTTGTCAGAGGTGGAATGGGGAGCGCCAGCAGTCTGACACTGGAAGATGTGGCGGCGATCAATAATTCGGAGATCGCCACAGCGATCAAAGCCACCGCGCCGCAGTACCAGACTTTTGCCCAGGTCATCAACGGTAAGGAAAATACCTTCACCCAGATCATCGGGGTCACGGCGGATTACCAGACAGTGCGTAACTTCACCGTAGCGCAGGGCGCTTTTATCACCGATAACGACGTGAACAAGAAGACACTGGTGGCTGTGCTTGGCAGCAGCGTGGCGGAAACACTGTTCGGGACGGATGATCCCGTGGGGCAAACTGTCAAAATCGGCGGCAAGAAATTCACCGTCATCGGAGTTTTGAAGAGCAAGGGGAGCACCTCCGCGGGTAGCTCTTCGGACGATATGATACTGGCGCCGATCACCACCGTGCAATCACGCATCTCTTCAATGCGGGTGGCGTCCGGCAGTAAAAACGTTCAAACCATTTACGTGCAGGTGGTCAGCGCGGATAAGACCGACCTGGCGATAAACCAGTTGACGACCATCCTGAGGGAACAACACGGACTTGCAGCGACGGCGGCGGATGATTTCACTATCAGCAGCCAACAGGACACGATCGACAGCCTGAAAGCCTCTACTCAGATCTGGGTGCTTTTCCTGGGGGCGATTTCCGGGATTTCCCTGCTGGTGGGGGGCATCGGTATCATGAATATCATGCTTGTATCCGTGACCGAGCGCACGCGGGAGATCGGCATCCGCAAATCCATCGGCGCGAAAAAACGCGATATTCTACTGCAATTTTTAGTCGAATCCGGGTTGTTAAGCCTGACCGGCGGTGGTATTGGTGTATTGGCGGGGCTGGGGATTTCGCACGCGGTTTCCGGTTTGAATTTCGGCGGCACCACCATTACGACCACGGTTTCGGTGGATATTCTTGTTCTGGCGGTGTCCGTATCTGCGGCGATTGGCATTGTTTTCGGGCTGTATCCCGCTTACCGGGCGGCCAAATTGAATCCGATAGAAGCATTAAGATACGAATAAGGAGTGTAAAGCGTGAATCAGAAAGCATTTATCTGGCTGGTAGTGGGTATTATCGTGTTTGCCGGTTCGGTGGGCGGCGCCTTTGCCGGCGGGGTGGCGATTGGAAAGAAGCAGGCACCGGTGAGCTCTCAATTTGTGCGGGGACAATTTCCCGGGGGACTTACCGGACGGACGAATAGCGATGGCTCCATATCTACCCCACCCACCGGAGCGATCAGCGGGTTCAACCGCGGCACTTTCGGCACCGTTACCAAAATTACAGGTAATGTCATCACGCTGAAGACTTTCGAAGGCAACACCATCAACATACTGACCGGCAACGGTACAACTTATCAAAAAACGGGCAGCGGAGCGCTCAGCGATGTGACCGTGGGGCTGACAATCAGCGCAACCGGAGAGACGCAAACGGATGGATCGGTGAAAGCCACGACCGTTTTTATTTCCCCCTATATACCTACGCAGATCAGACAAACCCAACCCTGATGAAGGGTGAACAGGAGTTGTTAGCCATTAACTCCTGAACCAGAGTTTCTAACCAAAACCCTTGAACCAGCCCTCTTTTAGAAAAGCGGGGATAGTTTCTTAAGAAACTATCCCCGGCCTTAATTGGGTGAAAGCGACCATTGACACCCTGTGTTCGAGACCTTATGATTTTTAATGGAGTAAAAGTATACTCTAATTATAAAAAATTGGAAGGATCGACTCGAAATGCACTTCGTTTTTGCACCTACCACCGGAGATTGGACCCGCTGGGGTATCTCTGCCGGCATTTTCGCCGGTTTTCTGTTATTGGCATTCGCCTCCAAATTTATTCTCACCAGCGTCATTGGGGCATTTACCCGCAAAACCAAAACAATTCTGGACGACCTGATCATCAAGGCCCTGACCGCTCCGGTTTTCGCCTTACTCGTGGCCGGCGGTCTGTGGATCGCTCTCACCAATCTTTCGGAATTGGATAAAATTGAAGACATCATTCACAAGGTCTTTACCATCATTTTCATCGGCATATTTACCGTGGCCCTGGTAAAGGTAGTTCATGCCTTACTGGAATGGTACGGCACCGAGGTCGCGACGCGCACCGCGAGCGATATCGATGATAAACTCGTACCGGTTTTTCGGCGCATTGCCGACGTTATTATTTACATATTAGCCTTTTTAGTAATGCTTGGACGGCTTGGCTGGGATATCGGCCCGTACCTGGCAGGGTTAGGCATCGGTGGCTTGGCGGTGGCCCTGGCTTTACAACCCACCTTGAGTAACTTTTTATCCGGCACTTACGTGATTTCAGATTCCATTATCCGGAAGGGTCACTACATCATGCTGGACAACGGCACCGAAGGCAACATTGAGGACATTGGCTGGCGGACGACCAAAATCCGCACCTGGCAGGGAAACCTCGTTATCATGCCCAACTCCCGCCTTTCCGATGCGATTGTCACCGATTATGAAAGACCGGATGAAAGCATGGCTTTCAGCATCGATTGCGGGGTGAGTTATAACAGTAATTTACAGCAGGTGGAGAAAATCACCCTGGAGGTTGCCCGCAACCTGATGCAAACTAACCCGGTCGGGGTCAAGGATTTTGAGCCGGTGCTACGTTTTAAGCAGTTCGGGGATTCCAACATCAATTTTTCCGTGGTGATGAAAGGCATCGACCGCCCGGCGCAATTTGTTTTGAAACACGAATTTATCAAGCAATTGCACGCGCGTTTCCAGCAGGAGGGCATAGATATAGAATACCCGGTGAGAAAATTGCTCTTCGGAAACAATTTGCCAAAGTAAAAACAGGTAAACCACAGACACGAATGAAAGAAGCGCCGGGGTGAACCCCGGCGCTTCTTTTTACGTTAAAAGATTACATAATGCAGGTAGCTATTTCAAAACCGTCCGGAAAAATGCATCCAATTTATCCACATATTGAAGCGGGTAGGTGTGGTAGGCTTCGCTATGTTTCACGCCGCGCACTTCCCACATGTTACTTGCGGGATTGTGTGCAACTGATAGCAGCTTGCGGTCATCGGCTTCGGTGACCAGGACATCATTTCCTTCATGAATAAAGAGGATGGGGCTGGAAATTTCCGGGACCATTTCTATAGGATTCAGCGGTTGAAACCTGTAAATCGTCTTGGCGGTGATAATCAGACCGTTATAGAAGATATCAAGTATCCATTGGGGAATGCCGTATCTGGCAGCCTGATGGGTGACCATATTGTGTAGGGTGGCAAAGCAGCCGTCCAGGACGATGCCCCCAACTTCCTCCCGGCTGGCATATAAACTGGTGGAAGCCGCGCCGGAACAATAGCCGATAATACCGATTTTTAACGGGGCATAACCCAGGGTTTTCAGGTAATCCACTGCGCCGCCGATATCCCGGTCTTCGTACATCAACGAATGAGCCTTGCCCCCGGATTCCCCCCTGCCCCTAAGGTCAAATAACAACACGTTGTAACCGCGGTTCACCAGGTCGCGGGTGAGATCAAGGGTATCGACCAAAGGATCGACGCGGTTCTGATACCCACCATGCACAATCACGATTACATTGCTGCCGGAGGCGGGCAGAAACCAGCCTTTCAATGTGATTTCGGGATCGCGACTGTTAAAAGACACATCGCGGTAATCCAACCCGACTTTGGACGGGGTCTCCAACACCGGTACCCGTGGCAATTCCATGGCTAACAGGGTGCCGATTACCGTCAGACAAAGATATAAGCCCAATGTAATCACGACTACCCAGAGGGTGATTCTAAATAGTTTAGGATGGCGTTTGAAAAACATTTTCACCGTTCTTTGATGATTCGATAATAAAGTAGATTAATGGTAATTTTATCACGGAATAGAAAACCGACGAAAAACTAAACCAGGGCAGGGACAGCTAACATTCTCTAAATTTGCCCATGGCTTTATGTACCGCCTGTTCCGCCGCCAGGTAGGGGTTGGTCTTGCGCTGCGCCAGGTTATCCGCCAGGGTGTTCAGCTCTTCGCTTTCCAGAATCATCTTCACGTGATTGCGTAAAGAGTGTTCGACGGCGGCCGCCAGTTCCAGTTTGGCACGCTCCCGCCGCCGCCGCATGATTTCCGCGCCGGCATAGAGGTAGTCTTTATGTTGGAGCAGGGCTGCCGTCAGCTCATCGATACCCTTGCCGTGCAACGCCTGCGCCGGAACGATCAGCGGTTTCCATTCATTCTGGTAATCCGTCTTGGTGCCAAGCATGATTTCCAGTTGGGTTTTCAAAATACCGGCGCCGTCTTTATCCGCTTTGTTGATGACATAAACGTCAGCGGCTTCCAGAATGCCGGCTTTCATCATCTGTATTTCGTCACCCATGCCGGGAGCGAGAACAACGATGGTAGTGTCTGCCAGACGGCGGATATCCACCTCGCCCTGGCCGGACCCGACCGCTTCGACGATTATGACATCCTTGCCCATAGCGTCCATGACATACATGACGCTGATGGCGGCGCGGGCGAGTCCGCCCGCCCAACCGCGGCTGGCAAGACTGCGGATAAAGACACCGGCATCGGTGTTGTGTTTGCCCATGCGGACACGGTCACCAAGTAGCGCGCCGCCGGTGAAAGGACTGGAGGGGTCGATAGCGACCACGCCGACCGTCATTTGACGTTGACGGAAACTGGTAATGAGGGCATCCACGAGGGTGCTTTTACCCACGCCGGGGGAGCCGGTAATGCCGATGATGAAGGCTTTGCCGGTATAGGGATAGAGTTTCTGTAATTCGTCGGTGGCTTCGGGGAGATTATCCTCAATGCCGCGCATCAGCTTGGCCGCCGCGCGCACGTCGCCCCGGATGATTTTTTCCGTCAG
Source organism: Dehalococcoidales bacterium (assembly GCA_028713395.1). Taxonomy (GTDB): domain Bacteria; phylum Chloroflexota; class Dehalococcoidia; order Dehalococcoidales; family Fen-1064; genus JAQTOJ01. Next base: position 8,138 of record JAQTOJ010000033.1, read on the forward strand.
GTTATTTTCCATCTTTTATTTCCAGTCTTCTCGCCTCAAGGGAGAAGAGTACATAACAAATTCCCACTGTATCCCTCCCGTATACGTGACAAGCTCTTTACGAAAGGGGAAAACGCCATACCGTTCCAGTCTGGAGGCGGGCCCCGGTATGACAAGCGCAATTATAGGGGTTTGACGTTGTTTTTCACCCAATCCACCATGGTCTGGATGGGGGTGCCGGGGAAGAACACTTCTTTGATACCGGCGGCTTTGAGCGCGGGAACATCTTCCGCCGGAATAATGCCGCCGACGATGACAGTGACATCACCGGCGCCGCGTTCCCGCAGTTGCTTGACCACTTCCCCGAAGAGATAAAGATGCGCGCCGGAAAGGCAGCTCAAGCCTACCAGGTCAGCGTCTTCCTGGATGGCGGCGTTCACGATCTGTTCCGGGTTCTGGTGCAAACCCGTATATATCACTTCAAAACCGGCATCACGGAAACCACGGGCGATAATTTTGATACCGCGGTCGTGGCCGTCCAGACCGGGTTTACCAAGTAATACTCTAAGTTTTCTTTCCGGTGACATTTTAGCTCCCTTAATTTTGGATTCCCCGGTTCCTTGCCAACCCCCTAAATCCGCCATGCTTGGGGGACTTTATAGGTAAAGGGGGATACCCCCGGAACCCCCGACAGGATGTATCCTGTACCTCTTGATAAATATTAAAAATAGCCGGGGTCACGGTATTCGCCGTAAACATCGCGGTAGACATCGCAGATTTCCTGCTCCGAGGCAAAGGCTTTCACCGCCTCGATGACGAAAGGCATAACGTTCTTATCGCTGCGGCAGGCCAGTTTGATTTCCAGTAAACACTTTAAAACCTGGCGGTTATCACGGACACGTTTGATGTGCTTGAGGTTCTTAATCTGTTCTTCGTGCACTTTTTCATTGATTTTTAGCAAGCCGGTCAGCGGGGCTTCTTCCGTTTTATAGCGGTTGACGCCCACGACGCCTCTTTCGCCGCTATCGATCCGTTTCTGGTATTCATAAGAGGCATTGCTCAATTCCATCTGGGGGTAACCGCGGTCGATGGCGGATAACATGCCGCCCAGTTTATCGATCTTCTCGATATATTCGAGGGTTTTTTCTTCCATCTCTTTGGTCAAAGCTTCCACGAAATAGGACCCGGCCAGCGGATCGATGGTGTTGATGACGCCGGTTTCTTCGGCGATAATCTGCTGGGTGCGCAAGGCGACATTGACGGCAAAGTCAGAGGGCAAAGCAAATACCTCATCCAGCGAATTGGTATGAAGCGACTGGGTCCCTGCCAGGACGGCCGCTAAAGCCTCGGTGGTGGTTCTGACGATGTTGTTATACGGCTGCTGCGCCGTTAAGGAACACCCGGCGGTCTGGGTGTGGAAACGCATCCATAAACTGCGGGGGTTTTTGGCGTGGAAGCGTTCTTGCATAATCCTGGCCCAGATGCGGCGCCCGGCGCGCAGCTTGGCGATCTCTTCAAAGAAATCGATATGCGAGTTGAAGAAGAAGGACAGACGCGGCGCGAAAGAATCGACGTCCATTTTCTTGCGGTCGATGACGTCCTGCACGTAAGCAATGCCGTCCGCAATGGTAAAAGCCAGTTCCTGCACAGCCGTGGCCCCGGCTTCGCGGATATGGTAGCCACTGATACTGATGGTATTAAATTTAGGCACGTATTTTGTGCCGAATTCCACGGTATCGCTGATCAAGCGGATGGAGGGTTCCGGAGGGCACATGAAGGTCTTCTGAGCGATAAATTCCTTGAGCATATCGTTCTGGATGGTGCCGCCGACCTTATCCCAGGGCACGCCCTGTTTTTCCGCCGCGACCAGATACATGGCCCAGAGCACGGAAGCGGGCGGGTTAATGGTCATGGAGGTGGTGACTTTATCCAGCGGTATGCCGCCGGTGAGGGTCTGCATATCCGCCAGGGTATCGATGGCGACGCCGCATTTGCCTACTTCGGCGGTGGCGCGGGGGGAATCGCTGTCATAACCCATCAGGGTGGGGAAATCGAAAGCGGTGGAAAGGCCGGTCTCGCCGTCTCTGAGGAGCTGGTGCCAGCGCTGGTTGGTATCGTGGGCGGTGCCGAAACCGGAAAACATGCGGAACGTCCAGAGGCGACCGCGGTAGCCGGTAGCCTGCACGCCGCGGGTGAAAGGATATTCGCCGGGGAAACCGATGTCCTGAGCGAAATCCTGGTCTTTGATATCGGCCGGGGTATAGAGGGGTTTGATGGGGAGATTGGAAACGGTTGCGTAAGAGTTCGGGGGATTGCCAGCCGCGGGTTTTTCCGCCGGATGCCCGGTATGGTGGTCATTTTCCGCCGCCTGGCGGCGGGATGAACCTTCTTGAGAGTGGTCTAAAGTCTTTTTATCAAACACGCTGGCTCCTTGAAGAGAACAGTATATTGTTTAGATTTTACCACGAATCAGGTGATTATTCATTTAGACCGGATAAGACAAGCTATCCTCAAAAACATATTGGCTGCGTAAACAGGCAGGTAATCCCTGCTAACCCTCTCCCAGTTCAAGCCCAGATTCGTTTAAGATTCAAACGGGATGGCGAGGAGGTCGCCCACCCGGGACAAGCTCTTCTCCGAAGAGAGGAGGTACGGAAGAATATTTGGGTAAGCCGGAAAAACAAGCGCTTGAAACCACCGCGGGGACGCAAGGACGCGGCGGTCTTTGCTCAAGAAACGAATCTCACTGTTCCGAACGCACCGAGGGGTTATTTCGTCGTGGTTTGCCTCGGTAGAAATCAATTATTCGGTGCGGCGGTTTTGGTGGAGGGGGCGGAAGAACCACCTTCCGATGCCTCAGGCTTGCGGTGGTCGGTGATATAGAATCCGGAACCTTTGAAAATGACCGGCACAGCGGAAAAGCAGCGGGGCGCTTTGCCTTTACAAGCCGGGCAGACGGCATCCTGAAATTCGCCATATCCTCGTTTCAGATCAAACTTATGATGGCATTTTTTACATTCAAATTCGTAAATGGGCACGTGTAAATACCTCCAGTTATGTTAGAGAATCGAGAAAGGCTTGAAATACCTTGAGCGCTTCCGGCGAACCGGCAATATGGTTGGTTTCGTCCACCGAAAGATTCCAGTATTTAGCTAAGCCCTGACGGCATTCTTTTTTATAGAGCTTGGCTTGCCAATCACGGCAGCATTGCGGTTTGAATTCGTGGATGCTGCATAAGCCAATGGCGCTGCCTTCCGGCTGGTTTAAAAACAAGCAGCCGTGCAGGTAGTGGCGGAGCAAAACGCTACGGGTGCCGGGCCAACGCGTGTCAGCGTATTCATTAATGAATTTTTCCCAAGTCAACCCCAGCTTGGCCACGATGGCGTGTGCTTCCTCCAGTTCCATATGTACCTGATAGCCGGTGCAGCAAACGCCGCAACAGAAACACGGTATATCATCGGAACCGGTTGGGGGGCTACTTAAATTCCGGGTGTCAACGGATTTCTTCAACGGCATAAAAAACCACAAAATAACAGGTCTGGCTTTACTACGTCTTTGGAGTCATCAAATACACCACGGAGCAGTATGAGCCTTCAAGCTCATTATACAATATCCGCCGTTTGAATTGCAGGTCTTGGGGGTTAATCTACCCTAAAGGTAAACTAACGACCGCGCCGCTGGCCCGGTTCGGCCATGGCATCGATGTCCCGGACAAAACTGCACTGCAGGCACTCCACGTACCAGCCGTCATAGTCTTTATCCAGGAATATATTACCACCGCATCTAGGACACTTTTTTAAACCTGACGCGCTTCTCATAATCCACCTCGAAAAACGGGTTTACAAACCCTCTTAAATATAAATTTTAAACCCCGATTGACATAATTTCAATAGGTTTTTAAAAAATATTTTATGGTAAGTTAGTACTAGTTTCGAGGCTAAAATAGCGGCACAAGTTGATAAAATTCAGGAAACTTGTCACGGTATTGGTAAAGACGCGTCACTTAGAGGTCTGATTACAGTTACTTGACAGGGAAATGGGTTAACCGCAAAATGGACAGCAATGAAGAAGCATTACTGGGCGCTGGTAGCCGGGGTGGTTGCGGTGGCTTTTGCGGCGATATTCATCAAGAAGGCGGAAGCGCCTTCGATCGTTATTGCCGCCTACCGTCTGGCAATTGCGGCGGTCATCATCGCGCCGATTGCCCTGGTCAAAGCCCGGAAAGAGTTGAAAAAACTCGCGCTAAAAGAATACCTGCTGGCCACCTGTGCCGGGGGTTTTCTGGCGCTGCATTTCGCCCTCTGGATCGCCTCGTTGCGGTATACCAGCGTGACTAGTTCCGTGGTGCTGGTGACGGCCAGTCCCGTGTTCGTGGCGGTGGCTTCTTATCTGCTGTTCAGAGAAAAGATCACGCGGCGGATATTGAGCG
>JAQTOJ010000034.1 GCA_028713395.1 Dehalococcoidales bacterium
AATGCCGAAAAGAACAAAGCCGCCCGCGAAAAATTGAGCCGGTATGGAGTCAAAATAACCGACCATATTGTTAACGTCGCTGATTCTAAAAAGGTGGATGAAGCGTTTAGCCTCGTGCTGGCCGACCACGGCCGGGTCGATGCCTGTTTTGCCAATGCGGGCGTCGGCAGCGGCGGCACTCGCGTCGTCGATACCAGTGATGCCGAATGGCGTCGCGTGATGAACGTAAATCTGGACGGCGCTTATTATACTCTCCGGGCGGCTGCCAGACACATGGTGCAACGCGCTGAAAAAGGCGATCTCGGCGGGCGTCTGGTGGCGACATCGAGCCTTGGCGCCCTTATGGGTATGCCGCGCGGCCAGGCTTATGCCTCCACCAAAGGGGCCATTATTTCATTAATGCAATCCCTGGCGGTCGAACTCGGCCGCTATAAAATAACCGCCAATTCCATACTCCCCGGACATATTGAAACGCCCATGACCGAAAATATCTATGCGAGAAATGAAAAATTTATCAATTATGTAATGTCCCGCCTGCCCATCCGGCGATGGGGCACCGGGGCCGATTTTAGCGGCATCGCCGTCTACCTGATGAGTGACGCCAGTCAATACCAGACCGGGTCACAGATTCTCATCGATGGCGGCTTCCTCTTAAGCTAATCGCACACAAACCTAAACCAACCCTGTATTCTATATTCCGTAGGGGCGGGTATCCGTCTTTGCGAGCGCAGCGCGGCAATCTCAAACCGTGCCATAGAGTATTAGCTGTGCTCTCAGAGAAGTCATTCCCTCCTTCCCATCCCCGATCTAATCGGGGATCCAGCCTTTTTTCGCACACTATTTGTTGATTGTTCATGGTTTCCACGCATCCCGTAAGGGTGGGTTTCATCTGTTAACCTGCCTCTCCTTGTCATTCCGGATTTAGTCCGGAATCCAGAAACGTCGTCCTTGCGAGAAGTCCCGATAAAGTCGGGACGACGAAGCAATCTAAAACCGTGCCATAGAGTATTAGCTGTGCTCTCAGGGAAGGCATCCCCTCCTTCCCATCCCCGATCTAATCGGGGATCCAGCGTTTTTTCACACACTATTTGCTTCTTGTCTATTGATTATTGCATCTTCTTTCCCCCGTCTCTGGTGGCACAGGCGTCCCGCCTGTGGGCATCGTCTTTGCGAGCGCAGCGCGGCAATCCCAGGGTGGCATGGTCTTCCCTCATCCCCATCCCTCACTCCCATCTCGTTTTTCCCGTAGGGGCTAGTTTCAGCAGTTTACTGCTGTTAACCCACCGATATGGCGTTCCGTCTCTTCAGCCGCTTGCTGTTGTTTTCCCCCGCCTTTCTATATCGTCTTGATTCTTGGTAATTTGTTTATTTTATTTTGTTTGTCTTTTGAATTTATTGCATCTTTTTTCCCCCGTCTCTGGTGGCACAGGCGTCCCGCCTGTGGGCATCGTCATTGCGAGCGCAGCGCGGCAATCCCAGAGTGGCGTGACCCTCCCCCTCTTCTCCCTACATCCGTCTTTGCGAGCGCAGCGCGGCAATCTCAAACCATTGTCTCATTCATTCCCCTATTGAAGCAAAATACCCCGCTCTTGTCCTAACCGTATCCATCTCCTCTCCCTCGAGAGGAGAGCGTAGAGTGAGGGTGTAACTTCCCCCAACCCCCGCGCCAAAACCCCCTTGCTCCTCCCTGTTGTCCCATGCTATCCTTTACCACGCCCCGCCTTGTCGCCTACTCGTCGGCGGTCAATCCTGGATTGCGCTCTTTATCAACCAAAGACCTATTTGATACAAAACGAATACCACTTATTCGGATTTAGATATTAGGTATTAGTATTTGTTATTTTGTATTTATCGGGGATTTCGTATTTCGGATTTAATGTTTTGTATCTAGCATTTGTTTCTCCATTCTGGCAAAACGAATCGAGCGTACCTTAACAATTGAATCAGCTTTTTCCGTCTTTTTAGGCACGGAATTGTTCTCTTCTTACTTTCCGCTTGCCAAAACCAATACGAATACCGGTCGTTGGAAATCCGATGATATATCTTTTCACAGTTAAGCTATAATATAAATCGTGATTCTCATCGTAAAACGTCAGCTAATGCCGGTACCAAACGAAAAACAGTGAAAATATGTATGAAATAACGCTCATCGCCACCACCACCTTCGGGCTGGAAATGGTGGTCAAACACGAACTGCTCGCCCTCGGATTTGAGCATCTCAAAGTCTCCGAAGGCAAAATCGAATTTGCCGCCGCATTCGGGGATATTCCGCGCGTCAACCTGTGGCTCAGATGCGCTGACCGGGTGCTCCTGTTAATGGGCGAATTCCCCGCGGTCACTTTCGAAGAACTCTTTGAAAAGACCAAAGCCCTCCCCTGGGAAAACATCATTACTAAAGATGGTAAATTCGATGTTGACGGCAAAGCCGTGAAATCCACCCTGGGCAGCATCCGTGCCTGCCAATCCATCGTCAAAAAAGCCGTGGTGGAAAGGCTGAAAGAAAAATACCATCAGGACTGGTTCGAGGAAACCGGGCCGGAATTCACCATCCAAATCTCCATGCTGAAAGATGTAGCCACACTCACTATCGATACCTCCGGGGCTGGACTGCACAAGCGCGGCTATCGGGAAACGGGCGGTGAGGCGCCGCTCAAGGAAACCTTGGCCGCCGGTCTGGTCATGCTCAGCTTTTGGGACGCAGATAGAATTTTGATCGATCCCATGTGCGGCTCAGGCACAATATTGATAGAAGCAACGATGATCGCCCGGCGCATCGCCCCGGGATTGCACCGTACCTTTGCCGCTGAAAAATGGCCGGTTATCGCCAAAAACTACTGGAACGAAGCCAGATTGGCCGCGCGCCAGGCAATCATTCCCTTACAAAAACCGCAGATCTACGGTTATGATATCGATGCTAAAAGCATCGAGACCGCCGGCAACAACGCGAAAATCGCCGGCGTGGCGGAAGATATTCACTTCGCACAAAAGGACGTCAAAGATTTATGGATCGATAAACAATACGGGATCGTGATCTCCAACCCGCCGTATGGTGTCAGACTCGCCGATTTCAAAGAGATCAACGAAATCTATATCGCCCTGAACAAAACTTTTAAGAAAAAACTGGGCTGGTCGGTCTACATTCTTACCGCGGACGAACTATTCCCCAACTATTTCAAGCGTGCCCGACCTGATAGAGTCAGGAAGTTATATAACGGCAATATCAAGGTCAATTATTATCAGTACTACGGCGAAAGACCGGACAATACCCGTATCCCTCTGAACCCAAATGATCTCCACCACGACGGGAGTGAATTAACGGGCTATTGATTCTTCAGGTATTTCAGATACATTGCGGCTATTGTCCTCAGGTGTTTCAGTATAGACTTCTGCGCAAAATCTTTATCTCTTCGCCGCACGCCATCCAGGATATCGAAATGCTGTTGGACGAATACGGCAAAGTCCGCCTCGGTAAAAAACCGGCTGATGTAATTGATTTGCTGCACATCTCTAACTTCCTGGATGTATCTGACCAGTTTCTGATTTCCGGATGCGCTGTATAGTTCGCTGTGAAATTTATCATTCCAATCCGGTTCGTCAGGTCTCCGGCGTAACCTTTCAGCGCCGTTAGTCTTGACTTCATTGAGTCTCTTGCTGTAATTATCCAGGTATTCCTGAGCTTGGCGGATATTGGCCGCCGTAGCTTTTTCACAAGCCAACCTGATAGCATTTACTTCCAGTATTTCCCGTACTTCAAACGTTTCTTTGATACTATTTTCTGTCACTGGTGTGACAATCAATCCGCGGGTGGGTAATCTGGTGACAATGCCCTTGACTTCAAGTTGCTTCAAGGCCTCTCTCACCGGCGTGCGGCTTAAGCCCAGTTTTTCCGCAATGGCCTCTTCAATAAGACGTTGGTTGGGATGCATTTTCCCGCTCAGAATATCGTCTTCTATCGCCGTGCGCGCCCGGTTGATGGTATTCAGTTTTTCATTGACTATTTTGTTTTTCTTAGACACTTCATTACTCTCTGGTATTCACTCGACTTGTATCATATAATACCATAATTGTATTTTATACCTTTTTGTACGCAATCACAGTATAAACTCAAAGAAACAGCGGATAGCAGACGTGTTCCCCGGCCGTGATGCGCAACCCAAGCATAAACTGGTAAAATAAAATATGCACTGGATAAAGCTCACCGATGAAAAACCGCCCCTCTATGCTACCGTATTGGTAATCCGTCAGGGTGTCAATATATATGACCCGCTGCATTACTTGAGCGTAGATACCGACCAATACAGCGTTACAACAAAAAACGGTGTGGCAACCGGCGATTTCACTTTTAACGATGTGACCTATTGGATGCCGATGAACGAATCAACCCGGCGGCTTAGCAAAACCGAACTGACCAGGCTTTTTGTAGAGCAATCGATCGCGGAAATGAAGTAAAAACGGTAATGACGCTGCGCTATCCCGTGATTGCGTCATTGCGCTTGCCATGATGGATTCCGGATTAATAAGGGTAAACGCAGGTTTCAAACCCTCCTTTAAGGGTAAAATTTAATCGTCTTCCCCTCTTGTCAAAATGGCGCATATGGAGGACAATTAAATTAAGGGGATTATTTAAATGAACAAACCGTTTAAGAAAATCACCGCCCGTTTGAAATGGCAACTGATGTCTGAACGCGAACGCTACGCCCTATTGTGGGAGCGAACACGCTCTATTTAAGGCGCCATCGATCAAGCAACAAACCCTCTTCAATGGGTTCGATTATTTCTTATTTTCGAACGACCTGATAAACAAGTGCCCCGTTTACGCCGCCGGATAGGTATTTTCTCTCTGTTTACCCGCGCGGTTTCTCCTGTGCAATGCCCCTGACCGGCTACCTGCCGGACTAACAAATGAGTAAAATAACAGCAATCCAGTCACAAGGCTGCATGCTGCCTTCCGTTGGTTTGTCTACAAGCTGGAAAAACCTGCAGGCAGGCTAAGTTGAAATTTCCTTTACAGACAGCTTATAATCTATGCCAAGAATATCCACCAAAAAAGGTACAAAAAAAGTAAAGGGGTAAAATGAAAGCAAGAAACGTAGTCATCGTCGATGGCGTGCGAACTCCCTTTTCCAAGGGCGGAAAAGGTAAACTTGAAGCCGCGCGCATGGACGAGCTAGGGGCTCAGGTCGTCAGAGCGCTCCTGGCGAGAAATCCGAAGGTGAAACCAACGGATATCCACGATTTCGGTATTGGGCTCGGTTCCGGTGCGCCGGAGGCCTCCACCCCCAATTATGTCGCCCACTTAGCCGGCCTACCCGCCGAGGTATGTAATTTCTCCAGCAACCGCGCCTGCGCCGGCAGCCAGGAAACCGCCGCCCGTATCGCCATGGCCATCGCGCTGGGCGAATATGACTGTGGTATTTCCTTCGGCGTGGAACGCATGGGCAGAACGCTCATGGGAGGCGGCGCACCCAGAGCCACCACCAGACGCGATTCTTTCAATCCCAAGCAGTTGAAAATGAACCCCGAACAACGCAATATGCCTGCCGACCACTTCCAGTACTTCTCTGTCCCGATTCCCGATTATGTACTGGATTCTCCTCCCGGCGCTTCCATGGTCCAGACCGCGCAAAACGTCTGCGATATGTACAGCTTCACCCGCACCGAACTTGATGCCTTCTCCATGCGCAGCCAGCACAAATTGGCCAAAGCCTATGATGCCGGCATGTACAAGGAAGAAGTTATGCCGATCGAAGTTGAAGATCCGGTGTTCGATGATGACGGCAACTGGCTGCCCAATGAAAAAGGCCCGATGGTCACCTTGGACCGCGATGAAAGTGTTCGCGGCAACACCACGATGGAAGGCCTGGCCAAACTGCCTATCGTCAAAGGTGTTCAGAGCTGGGGCGGCAAAGAATTGATGGTCACCGCCGGTAATTCCTGCCCGACCAACAGCGGCACCACCGCCATCTTGATCATGTCCGAAGAAATGGCGCTGAAACTGGGTATCGAATACCTAGCACGCGTCATCGGCTGGGGCAACGGCGGCGTGAAACAGCAACTCATGGGTATCGGTCCCGTGGTCTCCACCAAACAAGCGCTGAAATTCACCGGACTGCATCCCGATCAGATCGACCGCGTTGAATTCAACGAAGCCTTCGCTTGCCAGGTTGTCGCCACTCTCAAAGAAGTGGGCATTCCTGAATCAAAGGTCAATGTCAACGGTGGTTCCATCGGTATCGGTCACCCCATCGGCGCTACCGGCAACCGCTTGATTATGGCGGTCGCCAGAGAACTCAGACGCAGCAACAAACGCTACGGTCTGTGCACCCAGTGTATCGGTTTCGGACAGGGCATGACCACTGTCTTCGAAAACCCCAACGCGCCTAAATAATATACCGTCAATGTAAATCAGACCGAGCCCCGACCCCTAAAGTCGGGGCTCGGTTGTTTTGTAAAAGGAAACAACCGGGTTCTTTGCCAATCACGTACCCGGAATGGTATTCTATGTCCTGCAATATGATTTGTGATTCCAGTATAGGGACACGCAAGGAGAAGAGGCATTGCATATCGATAAGAAAAAATGCATCGGTTGCGCCAACTGCGTGCCGGTCTGCCCGATGGGCGCGATTTACATTGCCCAAGACCGCCTGGCAGAGGTTAACTCGGAGGTTTGCGTGGAGTGCCAGGCGTGCTACCGGGGCATGAGCGTGGAAAACCTGCCGCAGCAGCCCACCCGTTTCCTCAGAGGACTGCTGGCATTTTTTAAACTCCGCTTCCAGCCGGACCCCGATATCTGCCCCACCGGGGCGATCACGCGTGACGAGTTGGTCTGGCCACGAACACTTCGCCGCACCTTCAGCGACCCGCTGGTGCCGCACGAATCGACCGGTATCGGTGGGAGAGGCACAATGGAAGTGAAGACCAACGATGTCACTGAACGTATAAAAGAAGGCGAGGCAGGATTCACGGTAGAATTTGGGAGGCCGGGCATTGGGGCTTACTTCCGGGACGTTGACCGGGTCTGCCGGGCGCTGGCGGCCACCGCCGCCGTATTTGAACCGGAAAATCCTGTGACCGTGCTGATGACCGATGCCAAAACCGGTAAAATCCGAGAAGATGTCCTCAATGAAAAAGTGCTTTCCTGTATCCTCGAATTCAAAGTGAAGATCACGGAAATGCCGGAAATGTTGAAGATCGTGGAACGAGAAGTCAACCACCTGGATACAGTCGTCGCTCTGGGCATCGCCATCCGGTGCGACGCGGAAGGCAACGATACCGTGAGAAAGCAGATCGAAGCGTTGGGGTTCGACGCCTGGAGAGGAAAGCTCAATATGGGACTCGGCAGACGCACCAATCCCCAACCTGTACCGGAGGTTAAATCATGACAAACACACTCCACCGATTACAGCGGCCGGGCGACCCCAAAGACGACTATGTGGTTTTCACTTTGGCATCCAAAGGCATCAACGATGTTGATTATCTGCAAAAGACGCGGGCTTTTTTAGAGACCGCTTTGAAGTACAACCCGGTGAATGTAGCGGGACCCACAAAATACGGTCCGATGTACCGTCCGGAGAAAAAACTCAATCCCTTCACACTGTATGTCAGAGGACGACATGAAGCGGTGACGCCGGCGGAATTGCTGGAGGAAGTAAAATATCCGGGGCAGGCGCTGGTGGTCTTCGATAGCAAAGACAAGCTTGAAGGGTTTCTCAAGGAGATAAAGGCGTTGGACATGGGGCTTTCGGTGAACGTTTCTTCACTGGTTGACGATGTGAGGGAAATGGCGCCACGCACCGGCGTAAAGCCACACTCTATCAATTATGCTCTCGGCTTCCGGGGCGACCTCTATCAGTTACCCGACCGGCAAGTGCTTGGATTAACGACGATGTGCGGACACGGACTAATCTCCAGTAATTTCGCCAAGAAAATGGTGGATGCTGTAAAAGAAAAACGGATCACACCGGAAAAAGCTGCCGGATACCTGGCGAAGTTTTGCGTTTGCGGAGCTTTCAACACCACGCGGGCGATAAGAATTCTGAAAGGAGATACCAATCTACCGGCAACGGTGAAAAACGGAAAAGAGAAATCAAACGCCACACCATAGGTCATTCTAACAAGCTGACTAAGTAATAAGTCGTAATATTGCGTCAAACCGGTGTAATAGATTTGAAATATTAGTGAAAAGTCGCTATCCTGATAGTAGCGCCAATCAACAAAAATTTATTGGAGGTATTCATGGCAGAACGAGATGTTGTTTTTATTGATGGTATGAGGACACCATTCGGGAGAATGGGTGGCACCATGCGTGAAATGTTCAGTTCACAAATGGGTTCCCTCGCCCTGAAAGGTCTGGTAGAAAAGACCAAAATTGCCGAAAAGGGCAAAGTAGATTGCGTTTTCGCCGGCACGGCGACCGGTTGTTCCCGCACCGGTAATCCCGCCAGATGGGTCACCCTGGCTGCGGGTTTACCCAAAGAAACCTCAGCTTCCTACATCGAAATGCAGTGCGGTTCCGCAATTGATGCGATCAACCACGCCGCCTGGAAAATCAAGGCTAACCACGCTGATGTCATTATCGCCGGCGGTATGGAATCATACAGCCAGATGTTCGCCAAATTTTCCATGTCCGTCACCCCCTACAAGTTGATTCCCCCCTCCGCCATTCCCGGTATGTTATCCCCCGTACGTGAAGATAACATGAGCATGGGCATGACCGCGGAAAATCTTCAGGTGATGTACAACATTCCCCGCGAAGCTTCTGACGAGTTTGCTTATCAGAGCCAGATGAGAACCAAGATGGCCCAGGATAACAACTATTTCAAGGATGAAATCGTCCCGGTGTTGATTAAAGGCGATAAAAAGAATCCTGACACCTATTTCACCAAAGACGAACATCCCCGTGGCGATACCACTATGGAAGCTTTAGCCAAATTACCGCCCGCCTTCAAACCCGGCGGCACGGTGACAGCCGGCAACTCCTCCGGTCAGAATGACGGCGGCGCGTTCGTGTTAATGATGAGCGCGGAAAAAGCCAAACAGCTCGGTTATACCCCAATGGCCAGATGGATTTCCGGCGGCGATTACGGCGTCGATCCCAAGATCATGGGCATCGGACCTGCCTACGCCATTCCTTTGGCCATGAAACGGGCTGGCTTAAAGCTGTCCCAGTTCGACCACATGGAATGTAACGAAGCTTTCGCCGTCCAGAACCTGGCAGTCATCGCCGAACTTGAAAAACAGACCGGCGAAAAAGTAGACCGGAAGAAATGGAATCCCCTGGGTGGCGCTATTGCCTACGGTCACCCGAATGGCGCTTCCGGCGCCAGAGTCTGCATGTTCACCATGCGCCAGTTAGCCCGCACCGGCGGCAGATACGGTTTCTTCTCCTCATGCTGCGGCGGCGGTTTAGGCGTTGCCACCGTTATTGAAAACCTGATGAAATAATAACCTTCACCAACAGAATAAAGACCCGGCGTCTGTAAACGGCGCCGGGTCTTTTTGTTTTCCGGCAACAGGTTATATTTCTTCGTCTTAGGTTATAATATGGGGGAAAGGCTCTGCAGATAAACATGGAAACTACTCCCACCGGGCAGGTCATCCGCTCAAAAAGAAGGACTTTACGGCTGGAGGTCGGCCCGGATGCATTACTGGTAATCAGGGCGCCGCTGTATTGTCCTCAAGCAACGATCCGGCGCGCGATAGAGACCCACCGAGATTGGATTATCTGCCGTCAGGCTTATGCCCGCGAGCATTTCCAACCGGCAATTCCCAAAACTTACACCGAAGGCGAGGAGTTTCTATACCTAAGCAAACCTTATAAGCTGCAATTAACCGAGGAGCAAGATGCGTCTTTAACATTCGATGGCGCCTGTTTCCGGCTGGGGTTAAATAAATGGGCAACCGCTCCAGTTCAGTTCCGACGTTGGTACAGGCAAGCCGCTCAGAAGAAGCTTAAGGAACGCACAGACTATTACGCTGCCATTATGGATACAACTTACCATCATATCCGCATCACGAGCGCCTTGCACCGCTGGGGCTCGTGCAGTCACCGCGGCAACCTGAACTTCCCCTGGCGGTTGGTGATGGCGCCGCGGGAAGTCATCGATTGCATTGTGGTGCACGAACTTGTGCATATTGAAATTAAAAACCACTCCAGGGATTTCTGGCAGCGCGTTAAAATGTACGCGCCGGATTACAAACAACATCACCGGTGGCTGAAAGAAAACCAAAATCTACTTACGATGGAATAAAAGTTGAGAGAGGGTAAAATGACTACAATCGGCTTGGTAAAAACAACAGACCGTATAAATGGTGTGAAAAAAGCCATCGGACTGTTGAAAACAAACCCGGTCAATGGCAAAGCGGTAGCGCTGAAACCGAATTTCAATTCGGCGGACCCGTTCCCGGGCTCTACCCACATCGATACCCTACGGGGGCTGATATTAGCTTTACAAGCGATGGGCGCAAAAAAGATAACTATCGCCGAGCGCAGCGGTCCCGGGGATTCCACGCGCCGCGTGATGGAGAAAAAAGGTATTTTTGATTTGGCGCGAGAGTTAAAGTGCGAGATTCTCAATATGGAAGAAATGGCGCCGGATGGCTGGGTGCATATTCACCCGGCGGACAGCCACTGGCCGGATGGTTTTCACTTCCCGCGGATATACCGGGAAGCGGAATGCGCCGTGCAAACCTGTTGTCTGAAAACACATGCTTACGGCGGGCATTTCACGTTATCGTTGAAAAACGGGGTGGGTTTAGTGCCGCGTTTAGGTTATCCATATATGCACCAGCTCCACTCGTCGCCCCATCAGCGGGAAATGATTGCGGAAATAAACACCGCATACTCGCCGGCAATTGTCGTGCTGGACGGCGTGGAGTGTTTTACCGATGGAGGCCCGGCTCAAGGCACAATTGGGAAACCAGGGGTGATCATTGCCGGCACAGACAGAGTGGCAATTGATGCCGTAGGTGTAGCGATTTTACGTGCCACTGGCACCAATGCCACCGTAAGCCGGGGGCCGATTTTCCAACAGGACCAGATCGCACGAGCAGCGGCGCTGGGACTAGGCGTCGATAAACCGGAATTGATAAAAATAGCGACCGGCGACGAAGAAAGTGAAGCCTATGCCGTCACCCTGAGGCAGATTTTGGTCAGTAGCTAAATATAGTGTAGAAACTAGATGAATAACGTTTGTTTTGAATGATCGGCCCTTTCCAGCATCGTGGCCACGCCACAGGTTTCTTCCACGCCGTCGATCAAGTCTTCATGCTTGATTTCCATTACTTCCATGCTCATCTGGCACGGCAAGAATTTCACACCCAAATCCATGGCCGTCTTGCGTAACTCAGCCAGGGGTGTGATATGGTGATTTTTCATCATCTGTTTGAACATCCATCGCCCCAGCCCCCAGAAATTGAACCGGGAGGGACCGATGCGGTCGATACCGCCACGGTTTAGAAAACCCATCGCCCGCCCGAAGAAACTCTTGCCGGTATAGTTCCCTTTTTGAATAGCCTTGATACCCCAGAAAGTGAAGAACATATTGGTCTCTTTACCCATAGCCGCCGCCCCGATGGCGATATTGAAAGCAGCCATCACTTTATCCATATCGCCACTCATCAAAATAATCGTCGTGCCGTTGTTTTCCATCTATCGCCTCCGTTGTATTATTTTGCCGTTAGGTGGTGATAATCCGGTTGGCCAGATCCCGGTTTTTTTCCATCTGACTAAAAAGGATCGCCTGCACCATGTCACAGGCTTCGGCGATTTTTGGAGTGACCAAGCTGTAATAAATATTAGTGTTTTCGCGCCGGGCTTTCACCACGCCGCCATCACGCAAAATGGCCAGGTGCCGGGAAGTGGCGGGTTGGCTGATTTCCAGGGTTTCGGATAATTCGCCGACGGTCTTTTCACCGCTGCGCAATTCCACTATCATCATCTGGCGGCTGGGATCTGCCAAGGCTTTGCACAATTCCGCTTTAATAATATAAAATTCGCGGTCGTACTTGGGCATCTGAATTCCTCAAGTCGTAGCAATTTATTGTTTCATAATTATATTCACATATATGTATATACTTGTCAAGAAAATACTTATACCTTATTGTCCAGGAAAATAAAAACGAGGGGAATTTTGTCTTTTCCCCCTCGTTAGAAAGCTAATGGCTTACGGATTAATGATGATGCTAAGGTATTTCGATCGGTGATGATTTGTTGTAGTTACCGGCAAAAACGCCGAAATCCAGGATGTCGATCAACCCATTGCCGTCCGCGTCCGGGCCGGGGTCAAAAGCCGGGTCTGTGCTGGTTTTATTATACACTCCGGCAAAGACACCGAAATCCAGGATATCAATTATACCAT
>JAQTOJ010000035.1 GCA_028713395.1 Dehalococcoidales bacterium
GCTGGCACCGCTGGTGTTCGGCGCCGCGTTGCTGAGCCCGGTCAGGATGGCAACATCAGCGTTGCCGCCGTTCAGGCTCAAATCCAGGGTACCCATGTAAACACTGTTATCGGGGGCAAACTCGGAATCGGCGAAGTACGACCAGGTGCCCCAACCGACGGTTGCCATGATAATGAGGGCGGCAATGGTCAAGATGAGAATCTTTTTCATCTGAGCAGCCCCCCGATTAGAGTGCCGGTGAATGATAAATTAGTTGCCTGTCCTGCAAAAAGGTTGAAGCTACCGCCGGCCCGGTCTTGTAACCGGGTGGCGGTAGCTATTTTAACAATCTGTTGGGTGGTATTTGCCATTGTTTTCAACCTTATTCAGGACTACTCGCGCTCATCAGCTAATTTAGTTTTGGGTTAAGGTGATCGTCAGGTCGAAGGCGACACCATCGCTCTGAGCGACGTTGTCGGTATACAAGTTGGTGGCCGCGTATTTGCTGGTGCTGGACGGGAAGACGTATTCAACCCTTAATTTACCCGCATCAGCGGAGCCGGCCAGGGTGGCAACGGTGGTATAGGTCTTGCTGCCGAAGCTATCGACGGTATCGAAAGCCGCATCGGGCGGTACAGTGCCGCTGGCGTAGGCAACTTTAGACCCTGCGGATGACAGATAATAATCGCCGGTGGACCATGTCCCATCTTTATCGACATCCATCCAGACCGCAATTTTCAGCTTGCCGCCCAGTTCGCCCGCATTAGCAGCGGAAGTGGTATCGCCGGAGTTGGTTTCGACGGTGTTTCTGGTGTTTTCGTTGTTGGTGATAGCGCTGACCGCGATATCAAGGGTGCCGGAAAGAGTGCCGCCATTGGTGATATCAAAATCAAAAGCATTAGTAGCAGAGGCGGCTAAGGTACCGGTGACATTTATCGGTTTGATATCGGTAATGGCTAAAGGAGTCGTGGTGCCGGTGGTGGTAATGTATAACGTACCGGCGGAAATCGCGTTACCGGTAATGGTGGTAACGTCGTTGAAGTAAGCCCAGGTGCCAACGCCCAGGGTGGCGATGACTATGAGTAATGCGCTTAATAGTCCTAGAATCTTTAACATTTGTTATTTTGCTCCTTAAAATTTCTGAGTGGCTGTGGGAAAACTATTGTTGGCCTTTTTCATCTTCTTTTTTCGCCTCGATATTCTCTCCTCCTTGAAATTCTTTTTTCTCTTTTTTTGAACCTTTAAACGATTCTTTGACAATGTCTTTAATTATGAAGATCACCAGCACGATGGTAGGGATAACGATGACCAGGAACCAGCCGCGGCGAGTGCTGACGAAGCTATTGATGAAACCCAGTTTCGGTATGGAAAACATCTTGATGCCAATGATGTTCTGAACCGGTACCAGGTTAGCATCGCGGTCTTCGTTGGCATCGCCCTTGGTAATATACTGGTCGCCTTCAATGCCAACGATGCGGTGAGTCACCAGCAGATCGGTCTGTTTGAAAGTGATTACCTTGCCTACTTCCAGCTTGCCGGTAAACCAGCCGTCAACGGGACCGGTTATCACCAGGTCGCCCGGTTTGATTGCAGGAGACATGCTGCCGCTTTTCACGAAAAACAGGCTGTAATTCGGAGAAATCTGTATGAATAGCAAACCGATAATCGCCAGCCCGATAATGACGGCAATTACGGTGGAACTTATCTTCAGAATCTTCTTCATATTCATTTTCATAGAAACTCCCTATGTTTTAATGATATACGTGCGTGGTTACTAACCGGTTGTATTCCAGTCTTTTTAATTACAAACCAGTTACAACCCGGTTACAGTTTTGACATTTTTGTAACTTTTTAGGTATTTTTCGGGGAAAATGGTGGATTATTCTAGGAAGTTAAGAAAGACTGCCAATAAAAAAAGGGGCTTAATAGCCCCTTTTTTTATTTACCTGAGGGAAGAATTATTGAACGATCGCAGAAATGTGACCGGTGCCTTCATGTCCGGGGTTATTATCGTAACTTGCCGGGTCGTCAACATTTACGATCACGACCAGCGGCATATTCCCGGAGATATAGCTACCATCCTTGGCGATCTGCGTAGATACGATTACCCCGATATATTTGCCTATTGCCTCCGGTGGATTGCTGGAATTACCGGGTCGCGTAGACCAACCCGTGCCGCTCACAGAGCTCGCCCAACCTTTAAAGCTGTTGCTCTTTTTGAAATTACCCGCTTTCACCTGTTTCCACCACTGCGCCCCCCAGAAGTAAACACTCTTGCCCACCTGGATATCGGACATGTTGGCGGTATTACCGCCCCAGATCACGAATTGGCTCATCTGGTACACATAAATTGCCTGATCGTTGGCGTTGCTGGCCAGGTAAGGGTTATCGCCCGCGAACACCGCGTGCACTATATATTTCTCAGAAGCTAAAGGCACGTTCACAGTCGCTACGCCATTAACATCGGTGACCGCCGTGTACACATTAGTTCCAATCGTAAATGTCACCGTTTTGCCGGGTAACTGTAAATTGTTCGGAATCGTTAGCAGAGCGCTGATATCAGCGGCGCCGGTCGCCAGGGTATTTGAAGAAGTAATAGTCAATGTCGTCGGTATGGCCAGCGGCACGAACACCGCAGTAACCGTCTTCGCCGCATCCACCGTTAATGTTGCCGGATTAGCCTTTCCGGTGAGCGCGCCTTCCCAGCGATCAAATTTAAAACCGTTGGCAGCATTGGCATTCAGAGTCACCACGGTGCCATACACATATGCCGTGGCATCCGGGGATTTGGTTACACTGCCATTCCCGTTGATATTTACCGTGAGCGGATAGCTGTTGATCGTAAAAACGGCGTTGACCATTTTATTGCCACTCAGAGTGATCGTCGCCGGGTTCGTGCTGCCCGCAAGGTCGCCTTCCCAGCAGGTGAAGGCATAACCCGGAGCCGGGGTGGCCGTCAAGGTTACGACGGTATTGTAATCATATGAGGCGGCATCCGGGTTTTTGCTCACGGTACCGTTGCCGGTAATATTTACATCCAAGCCGTATTTCAAAGGCACAAAGACCGCGGACACGGTTTTCGTGGCATCCATTGTCAGCGATGCGTGATCGTTGGCGCCGTTCAAGTCACCCGTCCAATGATCGAACTTATAACCGGTGGCGGGCACGGCTGTCACAGCAACTACCGTACCGTTAGCGTATGTGGCAGCATCCGGGTTTTTTGTAACAGAACCGCTGCCGGTGACGTTAATAGTCAAGGGATATTTCGCCACGATAAACACCGCAGTCACGACCTTGTTGTCATCCATAGTCAGTGTCTGCGGACTGACGCTCCCTGTCAAGGAACCTTCCCACCGGTCAAAAACATACCCGGCAACCGGATTGGCAGCCAGAGTAACCACCGTGCCCTCTTCATAAGAAGCAATATCCGGTGATTTGGTGATCGTACCGTTGCCGGTGATATTCAGCGTTAATGAGTAGATCGCTTTAGTTTTCTGGAACACCGCGTTCACCGTTTTTGCGCTATCGATCGTCACATTGGCGGGGTTGACGTTGCCGGTGAGCGCGCCTTCCCATTTTTCAAAGTAATAACCATCGGCCGGAATCGCTTGCAGCGTCACTACCGTGCCGTAAACGTACGTCGCCCCATCCGGTGTTTTGGTTACAGAACCGCTCCCGGTAACGTTTACGGTGAGCGGATATTGGATCGCTTTGAAAACCGCTGTCACGGTTTTGTTACTATTGAGTGTGATCGTGACTTGGCTTGAAGTACCTGACGCATCTCCCTGCCACTGGTCGAATTCATACCCCGTAGCCGGTACTGCCGTGAGTGTCACCGCAGTACCATCGAGGTAACTATCCTGGTCGGGGGATTTCGTAATGGTACCGTTACCGGTGATATTCACTGTCATGGTGTACATGGCTTTAAAAACGGCAGTCACCGTTTTGTCTCCATCTACGGTCACGCTGGCAGGATTACCATTACCGGTCAGCGCGCCCTCCCAATGGTCAAAGACGAAACCGGGTGCGGCCACGGCTGTCAGAGAAACGTTGCTCCCTACCGGGTACATTGGTCCTGGGGTAGAGCGATTGACAATGCCGCTGCCAACCTGATTTACAGTCAATGTATATTGAATCACTTCAAAGACCGCGGTTACGCTCTTGTTGCCATCGAGCGTGAGAGTCGCCGCGGCACTATTCCCGCTCAAATCACCTTGCCACCGGCTGAAATAGAATCCGTCAGCCGGGATTGCGCTGAGGCTGACTACCGCGCCTTCATCATAAACCGGCAGTTGCGGGTTGACATTCACATTTCCATTCCCGGTATGGTTCACATTCAAGGTGTATTTTGGCTTGATCCTCACATTGGCGGTTGCCGTGGTGAATTTACCCAGGCTATCGGTCACTTTTAAAACCGGGTGATAGGTGTTACCCTGAGTCACATATCCGAAACCGGCTAATTCGGCGCCGGTCAAAGTGACCACCGCACCCGTGCGGTCATATAAACCATTACTGTCGATATCCCATTCGTAAAGGTAGCTGCATCCTTCATTTGCATAAGGAGTTAAAGAAGCTGAGCCGTCCAGTGTCAAACTATCGCCGATCTTGAAGGCATAAGGTCCACCGGCATTTGCGGTCGGCGGGACTGTCAGGATCGTGATCAGTAGCTCGATGGTGGTCGCGAGACCCTGGGTATTCGTGGACGTAAAAAGCACTGAATGCGTGCCGATATCCGCCCACTGGGGCGACCAGGTAAATGTGCTCTTGTAACTAAACGTTCCATTGACTGCTCCGGTGGGAGACATGGCAGCGCCGGCGGGTAGTTGCGCACCGTTGATATTCACCGGTAAATGCGAAGGGTCCTGCGAAATCACGGTGACGGTCACGAGCTGTCCGGCATTGATTATAATATCATCGATCGGCTCGATGCTCGGGGGTTGGTTCGGTGTAATAACACTGATTTTTAACCCATCGGTAATCACTGTGCCGCTGTAATCGCAACTCACTGAAACATCGTACCAGGTATCGCCGGCCCCGGCGGGCAGTATGTATTGATGGAATAAAGCAAAGGAACCGCTGCCGGCGCCGCCGGCGGCAATACGTTTGGTCTCAACACGCGAACCATCACCGTAATTAATGCTCACGTTGATAAGGACACGGGATGGATTGGTATATGTCACCACACCGGTAAAATAGGCGCCGGAAACCACGGTAGCATCCGGCCCGGCTTCAATCTGCGGATTAGCGGCCGCGTTCACCGCCGCAATCGGCGCGATCGCCACTGACATCAATATCAGACAAATCCCAAGTATTACGTTAAGCGCCTTCATAATTCGTCTCCGCTCTTTTACCGGCAACATAACCCAAATAATAGGCATCAACCTATCCGGTGTTCCTTAGGATTGATACTACAGGCGTACGGTTACAAAACGGTTGTAAATTGGGAGTCCTTGGTTACAAAACGGTTACGAGGCGGTTACATTTTCGCGGATTTTTTACACAAGTTACCCTGGCGTAGGCTCATTGTTGGGATAAGTTGTGGCAAAGCTTACTTTATTTGTGAAAATTGTTACGAGTCGGTAGCCCCGTGATTGGTCAGAACGATCCGGCGGCCTGGCCGACGACTACTTTGGTGCCGTCGTCTTTTTCCATCCAGAAATCGATCGTTACCCGTTCGCCTTGCGGTTCGCGAAAAACATCCTTAACCGTGCCCTTGATAGTTATTCTATCTTTTTGCCTGACGCCTTTATTGATGAAGGACAATGAAATCTCGCCGCCGGTAAACCATTTTTCACCGAAAAACTTCACCATGAAGTCATTGATGTAACCGCAGAGTATGTAACCTGAAAGCAATGCTCCGGAATACCCCACTTTGATAGCGTAATCATCCCGATGGGAAGAATCGGGCTTAAATTCCACTTCGTCCAGCGCCCGCTGGTAAGCTACTCTAGCTAATGATGGCAGTTCGGTGCCTATTTTAATTTCTTTCGTTTTCATCTTCTCTCCTATTTTGTATCCGGAGTAGCGACGTGTTCCAGGCTAAGCAGGAAATGGTCGGTGACACGGCGTATTTCCTGGCCGTTTTCATCGGCAATTATCGATTCGATAACCGCGTATTCCATGCCGCGCTTGATGTACTTATCGATCAATGTCCCGGATAGTGTCATCTTCTCACCCACCCTGGCGGGACGGCTGTTTTTCTGTATCAGTTTGGCGGGGACAGTGGTATGAGAATCGAATTTGGTACCGATCATGCGTAAACCCAGTAAAGTCCCCTGAAACAATGGCGGCACCACGGGACCGCCGAAGGGTGATTTTTCCAGGTACCAGGGATTGGCGTCTTGCATCTCTTTGGTATAATTCTGCATCGCTTTTTCATCGGCGACAAAAGGCACAGGACCAAATTTCATCCCTACTTTAAGCTCGTTGAAAGGTATATCTTTGGACATGCTGCCTCCTTTTTTATTTTACCGACGCGTCCGGGGGTCTCTCTCCAATGACGCCCTTTTTTTCTAGCTGGCTTATCATATCATCGGAAATGCCCAATAGTCCACTTAACACATTATGATTGTGCTCTCCAAGCCCAGGCGCCCCGGTCAGAATCTCTGCCGGAGATTTGGAGAATTTTATCGGCACGCCGGCATAGGGATGCAGCCCTGAATCACGTTGTGTTATGTCAACCATAAAACCACGAGCTTTGAGATGGGTATCCCGTAACAGTTCTTTGCCGTTAAGCACGGCGCCGCACATCACACCGGCACTCTGTAATCGCGCCGCCAACTCGATATGGTCGTGTTGTTCCGTACACGCGCCAATGAGTTCATCCAGTTCATCCTGGTTTTGCCATCGGCTCAACTGATCAGCGAATCTCGTATCCTTCACCAATTCTGGTTTATCCATCGCCACGCACAATCGCTGCCACGCATCGTCTGTCCCGATACTAATCGCCACCCAATTATCCTCACCCTGACAGCGGTAGCAGCCATGGGGGGCTTTACTGGTATGGCGGTTGCCCCAACGTTCCGGTTTTTTTCCGGTCATTTGATAGCCGAGGATAAATTCTCCAATGACACTGGTTTGCGTTTCCGCCTGAGACAGATCCAGATATTGTCCCCGCCCCGTGCGCTGCCGCTGCCACAAAGCGGACATGACCGCGCTCACGCCATGCAAAGCCGCCAGCACATCCCCGGCGATCATGCCCAAAGGCTCCGGCGGCCCACCCCGATACCCGGTCAGGTTGGTCAACCCGGCCACCGGCTCGATGGTATTGCCGTAACCGGGAAATTCACGGTATGGCCCGGTCATGCCGAAAGCCGGCATCGAAAGCATGATGAGGCGAGAGTTGATTTGTTGCAGTGCCGGGTAATCCAGTCCGAAATTCGCCATCACACGGGGGGTATAGTTTTCCACTACCACATCACTGATCGCCACCAGTTGCCGAAACATTTTCTTGCCTTCATCTTTGGATAAATCCAGCGTCAGGCTTTGCTTGTTGCGGTTAAGGTCGTTGAACATACCGATACGATTCCAGGGATGTTCGCCGGGCTGCCTATCGGGGAAATCCTCGGTCAGGCTATTTTGTCTGGCGGCCGGGCCGGCGTAAGCGCCCCTACCGGCCAGCGATTCTACCTTGATTACCTCCGCGCCGAAATCCGCCAGTATGCGGGTGGTCAACGGCCCCGACCAGACCCGTCCTAAATCAATGACGCGCAACCCGTCTAAAGCGGGGTTATATTTTACTGAGACTTCCATATTTTCCATCAAATAATGCTCAATTCGCGTAACCGCACTATATCGTCTTTGGTATATCCAAGCCGTTGTTCATATATTGCCGCGTTATGCTCACCGAGCCGCGGCGCCCTGTGTGATTGCCAGCTTGTTTCAGAAATTTTCACCGGCGCTCCCGGGTATTTCAATTTACCGATTGACTGGTGTTCGATATCCACCCAGAAATCACGGGCTTGATATTGGGGATCTTTCAAAAGGTCTTCCGGCGTGGCCACGTAACCGCAAAGCTGCCGCCATTCGCCCGCCTGCCTAAAGACTTCCTGCTTTTTCAACTTGATAATGTTTTCCGCCACAATGGTTTCCAGTTCACCAATATGCTTGTTACGCGCTGCGTAATCAGTGAACCGCGCGTCTCCGGCTAGTTCCGGCATACTGAATAATTGCGCCAGCAAACCCATCTCAATGCCTTGTAAGCGCAGGTTTACATAGCCATCGGCGCAGCGGTAAAAAGATAGCGGCGCCCTAGAACCCGGCCAACCGGGTCTCTCCAGCATTACCCCGGAATATGCCGGCCATGTCAGGGTAAATTGATGACTGCCCGCCATACATTCAAAAATAGCAACATCCACTTGCTGCCCTTCACCGAATTTTTCCCGGTACTGTAAAGCTGTCATCGTGCCGATAAAGCCGTACAAACCGCCGAAATATTCGGCGATCGATGCCCCCGAGTTCAGCGGTGCGCGTTCTGCCCATCCGCAAACATACATCTGCCCGCCCATGGCGTAGGCGACCATCCCGTCCGCCTGGTACCCGGCATATGGACCGTTTTGCCCGAACCAGGTGACTGAGGTCAATATTATGCCGGGATTTAGTTTTTCCAAAACTTCATAGTCAAGACCGAATTCCGCCATTTTGCCCGGTTGGAAATTCTCTATGACGACATCTGCATCGTTCAATAGTTCCTTGAAAATGTGAACGCCGGTTTTGGTGGCGATATTTAGAGTGATGCTTTTTTTGTTGGTGTTCAGGTAGGCAAACAATGCCGAATTTTCTTGCCCCGATATCTCTTTACCAAACGGACCGATGTGACGCGCGGTATCGCCAATACCCGGCTGTTCGATCTTGATCACCTCCGCCCCCCAACCGGCCATTAACCGGGTGCCATAGGCGCCGGAAATCCCGCTGCTTAAATCCAGTACTCTCAAATTTTCCAATGCCGCGTTCATTTTGCCGCCTGTTTATTAGAATCGACAACCGCATTATAGCTTTACGACTGCCTCTCTGCAAAGCCTCACGCTTGACTCCATGCGCGGGAATCAATATACTGGTCGTAAATAGCATCGAAAGGCGTGAATCACCGTGGAAAAATGCAAAATCATCCTCACCAACCCTATCTCTGAAATCTCGAAAAAAGATATTATGTCAATCAACCCGGAAGGCATCGATTTGATCGATGTCACCGAGTTATCCCGATTGGATTACCGCGGCGACGACCATGCCAAAGAACAACTTTCCAACATATTATTGCAGACAGATGTCGTTTATGGCGGCAGACTGCCCGTGAACCTGTTGCAGCGCGCGCCGAAACTAAAATGGTTGCAGGTGACTTCCGCCGGTGTGGATAGATACCTCACCGAGGAATTTAAAAAGAGCCCGGTGATCTTGACCAATGTCAGCGGTATTCACGCTGTGCCAATAGGTGAATTCGTGCTCACCTTCATGTTGATGTGCGCCAAACGCATCCCCTACGCCTACGAAATGAAGCAGAAAAAAGAATGGGGTCGGTACGCCGCTTCGATTTTACGTGATAAAACGGTGGGCATCGTCGGGCTGGGACACATCGGTCAAGAAGTAGCGCGCTTGAGTAAAGCCTTCGGTATGAATGTTATCGCCACGCGGCGTTCCGCCAAAAACATGGGCACGGCGCGCAATGTGGATATGCTGTTGCCGGCTTCGTGGTTAAACAAATTACTCACGCAGAGCGATTTCGTGGTCATTACCCTGCCCCTGACCGATGAGACGAGAAATCTTTTCTCCGACGGCCAGTTCCGGCTGATGAAAGAATCCGCCTACATTATTAATATCGGGCGCGGTCCCATCATCGATGAACCGGCACTAATCCGGGCGCTCAATGAAAACCAGATCGCCGGCGCCGGGCTCGACGTTTTCTCCCAGGAACCATTACCCGCCAGCAGTCCTTTATGGGATATGCCCAACGTCATTATGACACCGCATGTTTCCGGCGGGCAGGAGGATTACGAAAAAGAAGCCAACAAAATCTTCTGCGAGAATCTGAAACGTTTCCTGGCGGGCAAGCGTTTAATGAATGTGGTAAACAAGAAGACGGGGTATTAAACAAGGATAAACAATCGACCTCTCCCGTTTTCTCGATTCCTCGGTTTTTAACGTTTATGGTGAGCTGTAATCTGGATGTGACAAGGTAGTAGTTCCTCGCCCTACACAGGCGAGGGCAGGGTATGGGTTGTAGCTAATACTTGATGTTCTTAAAAACTACCAATTGTAAATAATACTGCAATTTCCTCGTTTCCCTATTCCCTCCGATATTCTGCTATAATGTAATAGTTCTCCGGTTTTTGTCACCGGTGCTAACGTGTGCGCCGGTTGACGTTATACGTCTTAAATTGTTATAATTATTAATTCGTGGAGGGTAAACACATTTACGCGATTATTGAAACAGGTGGAAAACAATACCGGGTAACACCGGGACAGGTTGTTGACGTAGATTGCCTCAACGTTACCGAAGGCGAAGCCGTGGAAATCGCTAAGGTTCTCGTCCTCGGTGACGATACCCATACGAGCATCGGCAAACCGGCCGTCGAGGGCGCCAAAGTACTCGCCACTTCTCAAGGCACCGTACGCGGCGATAAGATCATCGTCTACAAATTCAAGGCCAAAACCAGATATCGCCGTCATACCGGGCATCATCAACTGTTTACCCGGCTGACAATCGATAAAATAGAGGTTCCCGAGCACCATACCCGGGGCCGACACAAGAAAGAGGAGGCCGTCAGTGGCTCATAAGAAAGGCGCCGGTAAAAGCAAGAATGGACGCGATAGTAAACCTCAATACCTCGGCGTCAAAAAGTATGACGGCGAAGCGGTTATTTCCGGTAATATCATCGTCCGGCAGAAAGGCACCAGAATTCACCCCGGTAATAACGTGGGTCTGGGGAAAGACTTCACCATCTTCGCTTTGATCGATGGTAAAGTGAAGTACGAACCGCACAGCGAAAACAAGAGGAAGGTCAGCGTTTACGCTGAATAGATAACAATGAAAGAAAAAATTCATCCCCAGTATTATCCGGAAGCCAAAGTGATTTGTTCCTGCGGCAACGTCTTCACTCTGGGATCAACCAAAAAAGAGATCAGAGTCGAGTTGTGCTCCAAGTGTCATCCCTTCTACACCGGCGAACAGCGCGTGGTAGACACCGCCGGCCGCGTGGAAAGATTCAAGAGACGCTACGACAAGACAGCCGAAAAAAAGAACTGATCGGTGTGATGTAAAATCTAAAGGGAGCGGTGTTAACACCGCTCCCTTTTCTTTAAGCGGGGTAAAATATGGCAAAGCAATTTAACTACGGCGGACAGGCAGTGCTCGAAGGCGTCATGATACGCGGCAAGAAATTTATCGTCACCGCCATCCGTAAACCCAACCAGGAAATCGCCATCGATAAAAGACCCCTGCCTTCCGTTTACAACGGCTGGATGCGCTCTACACCGCTGCTGCGGGGTATTATTGTGCTAATCGAGTCCATGGTCATCGGCATCCAAACATTGATGTATTCCGGGAATGTCGCTTTGGAGGAAGAAAAAGAAAAAATCAGCGGCGGCTGGATCTGGTTGTTAATGTTGGTCTCGCTGGCTTTTGTCGTAGTGATTTTCTTCCTCGCGCCCCTGTTTTTGACCACCCTGCTGAAAATTGATAAAAGCTCCGGTTGGTTTCCGCTGGTCGAGGGGCTGATCAGGATCGCCTTTTTCGTCATCTATTTACGGTTGGTTTCCCTGATGCCGGATATCAAACGGGTCTTCGCTTACCACGGCGCCGAACATAAAGCGGTGAACGCCTACGAGCAAGGCATTCCGCTGGAAGTAGAGGCCATTAAAAAATCCAGCAAAGCCCACGTGCGCTGCGGCGGTAGTTTCCTGGTGGTGGTCTTGATCATCGCCGTCATCATTTTTGCGCTGATCGGTAAGCTGGTCAACCAAAACATCTGGTTGCTGGTTTTAAGCCGTATCGTGTTGATTCCGGTCATCGCCGCTCTGGGGTACGAATTCATCTATTTCGCGGCGCGTCACGCGCACAATGTTATCGTCAGGATACTTTTGACGCCGGGTTTGTGGATTCAGGGTTTTACCACCCGCGAGCCGGATGACAGCCAGTTGGAAATCGCTATCGCCGCTTTGAAAACTGCGGTGGAAGCAGATAATCCGCCGCCGGAAACACCGGCCGCCGCTATCCCGGTTGTAAGTTAATCGCCTTTTCTGCCGCTTAGCAGCAGGGAGCTATATCCTAAACCCCATTCCTGGTAGTCACAACGCCCTTACCCCTACCCCTTTCCCATCTTGGGAAAGGGGGGGTAAAAAAAAGATGGAGGGCTTCCGCCCTTCATCTT
>JAQTOJ010000036.1 GCA_028713395.1 Dehalococcoidales bacterium
CGTGTGTGGCGATAGGAGCACCGGGCGTGAAAAATGCCGCTTATCTGGCAGCCGAGATTCTGGGTTTAAAATATGATAATATTCATAAGGCCTACGAAGATTACCGCAAGAAACTGCAAGGAGACAGCAAATGATCGAACGCTATTCCCGTCCGGAAATGAAAAAAGTCTGGCAGGATGAAAATAAGTTTGCCAAATGGCTCGAGGTAGAGATTGCCGCCTGCGAAGCCTGGGCGCAGCTTGGGGTGATACCCCGGAGCGCTATTCCGAAGATTAAAATGGCGCGGGTGAATTTGAAACGCATGGACGAAATACTGAAAGTCACCCACCACGATGTGACAGCATTCTTGAATACCATTGCCGAGAGCATAGGGGAAGAATCTCGCTACGTCCATCTAGGGATGACTTCCTCCGACGTCATGGATACCGCCTTGAGCTTGCAGTTGGTGGAAGCGGCGGATATTTTACTGGAAGATATCAGACAACTGACGACGGCGATTGCCGATAAAGCGATCAAATACAAATATACCCCGATGGCGGGACGCACCCACGGGGTACACGCGGAGCCGATCACCTTCGGTCTGAAACTGGCGATCTGGGTGGAAGAAATGAACCGCAACCGCCAGCGTTTACAGGATGCCAAGAAAATAATTGCCGTGGGTAAGATATCGGGGGCGGTGGGTACCTTTGCAACGCTATCACCGCAACTGGAAGAAAAGGCCTGCGCCAAACTGGGGCTAACACCGGCGCCGGTTTCCAACCAGGTTTTACAGCGCGACCGTCACGCGCAATTCGTAACGACGCTGGCGATCGTCGCCAGTTCGCTGGAAAAATTCGCCACCGAAATCCGGCATCTCCAGAAAACTGAGGTAAGAGAGGCGGAGGAACCGTTCAGTCCCGGACAGACCGGCAGTTCCGCCATGCCGCACAAACGCAACCCGGAACTGTGCGAGCGGGTGAGCGGTTTAGCCCGCCTGGTGCGCGGTTATTCGGTGACATCGTTGGAAAATATCGCCCTGTGGCACGAACGGGATATCAGCCATTCTTCCACGGAACGCGTGATTTTACCGGACGCCTGTCTGGCGCTCGATTATTCGATGTCTGTTTTCACCAACGTGATGAAGGGCTTACTGGTCTACCCCAAGCAGATGAAGAAAAACATGGATATCACACGGGGACTGTTGTTCTCGCAGCGGGTTTTACTGGCGTTGATCGATAAGGGGATGAGCCGGCAGAATGCGTACAAACTGGTGCAGCGCAATGCCATGGAGACCTGGGAGGGGAGCAAGCGGTTCATCAATCTGCTGAAAGCCGATAAAGAAGTCATGGCCGTGCTGACAACGGAAGAGCTGGAAGCCTTGTTCGACGTGCAGTACTATCTGCGGTATGTCGATGAGATTTTCGAGAGAATCGGGTTGACCGGGCCGCAGTGGATGGAACGCATCGGGGTGGCGGAAAAAGGTTAACCGCAGCAAGCTGATGAGCCGTCAGCTTGGTTAACAGCAGCAAGCTGCCGATTAGGTATAGACCAGAAAAACAATGAACGGGGCTGTCAACACCCGCCTGCGATAGACTCGCAAAGAATAAAGGCAAGGGAATGTATTGGAAGAGATTGCTTTGTCCTTTCAGTCCTCGCAATGGGTTAGTGCCGATTAACAGCAGCAAGCTGCTGAAATCCGCCCTTGCGCAAGTGGGTATCGGTTATTGGTAAACGCATCCCGAACGTGTCTATAATGAATTTAAGATGCCGATCATACAGGTTACTCCTAACGTTTATCAGATTACCGATAGACGCGCCAATATGTTTCTCCTTATCGGGCAGAAAATCACCGTAATCGATGCGGCTTTTCGCAGCAGCGTGCCTCTGGTGGCACAAACACTCCAGGAATCAGGCAGGTCGCCGCGGGACATAGAGTTGGTGATTCTAACACATAACCACCTCGACCACACCGGCGGCATCGGCGAATTGAAAAAGCTGGCGCCGTTAAAGATCGCTGCCAATAAGGTCGATTTCGATATCCGGGATGGTTTTATACCGATGCCCGGCGGCGTTTTTACCCGAACACTATTCAAATTGCCGCTGTTTTCCATCATGGGGCGGCGTATGCTGCTGGATAAAACGATGATCGATATTGAACTCAGTGATGGGCAAGTGCTGACAGAGAATGGCGGTTTGCAGGTGATATTTACGCCTGGACACACGCCCGGGAGCATCAGTCTCTACGCGCCGGAAGAGAAAATCCTTTTCGTGGGGGATGCGCTGAATAAACGGTACGGACTGCCTTTGCGAGCCGCGAGTATGAACAACCAACAGGCGGCGAGATCTATCTTGAAGCTGGCGGAGCTGGATGTGAACATTCTGTGTTTCGGGCACGGGAAGCCGATCAAAGTCGGGGCGGCGATTTATATGAGGAATCTGGCGGAAAAACTGCAAGAAAAACAGAAGGATTGAAGCAGTGGGTCCTTTTTTGAAAAATTTACGTCTGAGACCAATTATTTCCTTTGCTGTGGCATTACTGCTAACGGTCTGGCTACTTCCGGTAGCATCCTGTACTGCGGGAATTGATACTAAAACTACCTCTACTCCAATATCCGCCGATGAGGTGATCCCCGGTGTCACCGTTAATCAATCGTTTTTCAGTGTCATTGTTTTACCGGATACACAATACTATGCAGAGACATATCCACAAATATTTTTAAAGCAGACCCGGTGGGTACTGGAAAACAAGGAACGGTTGAACATTATTTATGTGACCCACAGCGGTGACATCGTAAACCAGAGTAATGATGTTTCCCAGTGGGAATATGCGGACATTGCAATGAGCGTCCTCGACGGGGCCGTACCTTACGGTCTACTGCCGGGTAATCACGACCAGCCGGACGGGAACTTCAACAAGTATTTCGGCCCGGAGCGTTACGAAAAATATAACTGGTACGGCGGTCATTTCGGCACCACCAACGATAACAACTTTGAAGTCATCGGAGATAACCTTTTATTTCTCAATCTCGGGTTTTCACCCTCTCCGGAAATCATAGATTGGGCGAAAGGCGTACTGGAGAAATATCCTGAGAGAACCGCTATACTCAACACCCACAGCGCGATCGATACCAAGGGTATTTTGACCGCCCCGGGAGAAACGCTGCGCGCATTGTATCAGGAACCTAACCTGGATCTGGTTTTGTGCGGACACATACACGGTAAAGGATCGGCTATCATTGAGAACGGGGCACACCGCACGTACCTATTGCTGGCGGACTACCAGAAATTTGAATCGGGCGGAAATGGTTATTTACGTATTTTAACCTTCCTGCCGGAAAAAGACGTGTGTGTGGTGAACACCTTTTCGCCGTGGACATCAACATACATCTCAGATGCAGACAGCCATTTCGAGATAGGTTTTCCGGCGCCGGAATAGTGTTAATGATAAATCTGAGGCGAGAGTGGTTTCAAGACACCATGCCATCAGTTTGACTCTCTGTTACGAAATTCCATATAATTAACATAATGTTAAGAGTGATTACAGGGACAGCCAAAGGCACGATATTACAAGTGCCGGAGACGGGGTTAAGACCTGCCACCGAACTGGTGCGCGGCGCTATCTATTCCATTCTGGAAAATCTGACGGAAGATTGGGACCGTGTTTTAGACCTGTTTTCCGGCAGCGGGGCGATGGGCATAGAGGCGTTGAGCCGGGGGGCGGGGTGGGTGGATTTTGTTGACCGCGAGCGTAAGTGTTGTGATATAATCAAAAAGAACCTGGAAAAAACGGGATTCACCGAACAGGCGCATGTATATTGCGCGACGGTCGAGCGAGCGTTAAGCCTTCTGGATAAGCCGTACAGTTTCATCGTCGTCGACCCGCCATATAAAGACACGAACATCGGGATATTATTAGAGAAAATTGCCAATTCCCGGCTGATCGGCGAAAACACCATAATGGTGTCTACCCATGTGACCCGCCTGAAATTGCCGGTAAAACTGGGGAATTTGAGCTTATTAAAAGAACACCGCCACGGTGACAGCACCATTACAGTTTACCGTAAGGAGAATTTAGTATGACAGTGGCGCTTTACGCCGGAACCTTCGACCCGATCACCTACGGCCATATCGATATCGCGATCCGGGCTGCCAAGTTGTTCGATAACGTGATCGTGGGTATCTATGACAGTACCGCTAACAAGAAAATACTGTTTTCCACCGAGGAGAGAATAAAATTAGCCAAAACCGCCTTTAAAGAAATGCCCAATATTGAAGTGCGGCCATTCACCGGGCTGGTGGTGGATTTTGCGAAAGATGTAGGGGCAGATACTTTAGTGCGCGGCTTACGTTCCACGGCCGATTTTGAGTACGAGTTCGAAATGGAGTTAATGAACAAAAACCTCCGCCCCGAACTGGAACTGGTTTACTTAATGGCCAGTCTGCAATTTCAATTCCTCAGTTCCAGCCGTCTGAAGGAAGTAGCCGCGCTGGGCGGGAATATTGAAAACATGGTCCCCAAGCATGTCTGGAAGGCTTTGAAAACCAGACTCGCCGAACGGAAACAAGCCGAAGAATAAATATTCCCCGGCAAAGAATAAGGAGGATTACCCCAAATGGCTTACAAGATCACTGAAGAATGCATAAGTTGCGGCGCCTGCGAACCAGAGTGCCCTAATCAAGCGATCAGCGAAGGCGACTCAACCTATGTTATCGATCCGGCAAAATGCACCGAGTGTGTTGGCGCCCATGATGCGCCCAAATGCGCGGAAGTGTGCCCGGTGGACGCCCCGAAACCCGACCCCGCCCATAAAGAGACCAGAGAAGTTTTACAGGCCAGATACAACAAACTTCACGGTAAATAATAACACTACTTATTTTGAAATTAGAAGCTCACCCCGAGAGATTTAACGCGAAATTTTTCCGGGTGAGCTTTTTACGTTCAGTCCCCGGGTATTTACACGGCTTCAGTTTGTTTTGTTGTTGAGAGCCTCATGCAGAGTAAACAGGAAAGCTTCGATGCTGTAAGGTTTGGATACCACGGCGCTGAAACCGTACTTTTGATATTCCGACATGATGGGATCGGTGGCGTAGCCACTGGAAACAATGCCGATGACCTTCGGATCGATTTCCAGCAGTTTTTGCATAGTTTCACGTCCGCCCATGCCCCCGGGAATGGTGAGGTCCAATATCACCGCCTTGAAAGGCCGGTCGATCTCTCTAGCTTCAATAAATTGCCGTATAGCCGATTCGCCGTTAACAGCCGTGCTGACTTCATAACCGCCGGTGGCAAGCATGACCCGCAGCATTTTTAGAATCGATTCTTCATCATCCATCACCAAAATGCGGCCGCTGCCCCGCAGAATGGCCGGTTTTTCTTGCTGTTTGAAAGGCCGGATATGATCTGAAGCGGGGAGGTAGACGTAGAAAGTAGCGCCTTTGCCGGGCGCGGAATCGAAATAGATATGCCCTTCATGCCGCTTAACGATAGAATAAGCCGTGGTAAGCCCCAACCCGCTCCCTTTTGGCTTGGTGGTGAAATAGGGGTCAAAAACCTTGCTAAAGTGTTCCTGGGGAATACCTGTCCCGGAGTCCTGGATGGTGAGGAGAATGTATTTACCTTCAGAGAGCGGGGAATGGATATCTTTACCAATCGTCTTATTTTCCGCGCTGATTATTATTTCACCACCCTGTGGCATGGACTGCACAGCATTGAGCACCAGATTATTGACGACCTGGTTGATTTGACCTTCGTCAGCCTCTATTTGCCATAAATCATCGCTGATATGGAAAACACCGCGGGCATTGGAACCCCGGAGGGTAAAAGGCACCATTTCGTGTAATACATCAGAGATATCGATTAATTTTTTAACGGGGGCGCCGCCACGGGCAAAGGTAAGCAACTGACGGGTTAAATCCCGGGCTTTCAAAGAGGCTTTTTCAGCTTCCTCCAGCCTTTGATAAGGTTCGCTATCCGGATCGACCAGCACTTTGGAAATAGAAATATTGCCCATGATGCCGGTGAGCAGATTGTTAAAATCGTGGGCGATACCGCCTGCCAGCGTGCTGATGGTCTCTAACCGCGAGGTGCGGTCGCGGTCAGCCTCGGCCTTTTTAAGATTCGTGATGTCCGTAAAGCTGGACAAGACATATTGATTTTCGTTTACCTGGATCACATCCGCGAAAAACAGGCCATAGCAGATCTCGCCGGTTTTTTTCCGAAACTGGAACTCGCGGTGGGTGATTTGCGTGCCCCCTTCCAGTTGTTTCACGATTTCTTCACGTTGATTTTCATTAATCCAAAGGTGGATATCATAAATACTATGGCCGATAATATCGGGCTTGCGGAAGCCGGTGATATTTTCAAAGGCATTATTCACATCGATAATCAAACCGTTCTGGGGCTGAGTAATGGTGATGGCGTAGGGGGAGGAACGGAAAGCGGCGCTGAACTTGCCTTCGCTTTCACTGAGCATTTTAGCGGTTTGATGGCTTTCCTTAAGGAGCAGGGAGTTTACCAACATAATTAATGAATAGGTGATGGCAAGAAAGGTAAGTTGCTGTCCGATGACAATGACCGTATCCAGAGCATCTGAAGTAAAGAAATCGTTATTGGTATGCGGTTCGATGATGGAGGTGACGATACGGATAGCAGACACAAGCAATAAGGCAGTGAACGACCAGCCGATACCGCGCGCCAGTTGCCGTGTTTCTTTATCCAGACTGTGGAAAAGCAAATACATGAATTGCGCGCTGAAGATGACCAACAGGCTATTGATGGTAATGGTGCGGGCAAACAAATCCGGTCTTACATAGACGTAAAAAACCTGCAGGAAGATAAAGACTACCAGCAAGATATAGTTGGTAATTTGCGTGACGGGTTTTTTAAAAAACAGTTGCAGGCCGGTTAGTAATAAAACCGTGCCGGAGAGTAAAAGGAAGTTAGAGAGAATGAGTGAAAGGAAATCCGGCACCGACCCGCGCAAAACCGATAGTGCCATGCCGACGGTTAAAAAAACATAATCCGCCACCCAGTAAGCCATGCCGGAGAAACGCTGACGGTTATTCAGCCAGAGGAAGGTAATGAAGAATAATGAAATGCCGTCAAAGAGGGTGATGAAGAGGATGACGGTCCTCATGTCTACCGAAAACATATAAACCTCCGTAGCGCGGGCGATGAGGCGAGGGTATCTTGGTACTTTTTAACCGGGGTACGATTGGAGTATTCGCAGGTTGATTTCAAGTGCCAAAACTCACTTTTCGGAGGTGAATTTGTATCCGACGCCGGGAATAGTAACGATAAATTCCGGATTGGCCGGGTCTTTTTCTATTTTGAGACGCAGTCTACCGATGAAGACATGAAGGTATTGTTTTTCATCATGGTATTCCGGTCCCCAGACCTTGTTGAGAAGATGGGGGTGGGTCAATACCTTGCCGGCGTTGCAGGTAAGCTCTTGAAGTAAATTGAACTCCGTGCTGGTGAGATTAACCGGTTTTTCTTTGATGGTAACCAGTCTTTGGGCGAAATTAATGGTGAGATCCCCACTGGTGAAAGTGGCGGGCGTAACAGCTTCGCCGAGATTCTGCACGCGACGGAGCACCGCTTTGACGCGGGAAACCAATTCCGCCGTGCCGAAAGGTTTGGTGATATAGTCATCCGCCCCCATATCCAGACACCTGGTTTTGTCTTCTTCTTTAGCTTTGGCGCTGACCATGATGATGGGGACAGGCGACCATTGGCGGATGCGGTGGCAAACCTCGAAACCATCAAGCCCCGGCATGATGATATCCAGAATGATCAGGTCCGGCATTTCTTTTTCCAGCTTTTCCATGGCATCGGCGCCATCGGTGGCGGTAACAATATCATAGCCGTTATCCTTCAACACCATGCGCAAGTAACGCACGATATTGGGTTCGTCATCCACTACCAGGATTTTTCTTTTATTCATGCGTCCGCTTTCTTTTTATTATCTTGTAATGTGTTAGAGATAATAGTTTTTAGCTCATCGGGGGTGAAAGGTTTGGGCAAATACGGTCTGCCTGATTCCTCAATAAAATTTTCAATATTATTGCTCATAGTATCGCCGGTTGTAAAGATTACCCCCGGAATGAGCCCGGGGTGGTGTTCCTGCATCCAGGTATAGAGTTCTTTGCCGCTCATGGCGGGAGTGCGGATATCCAGTAAACAAACATCAAAATCATTACTTGCCAGCATGGTCTGTGCCATCCGGCCGTTGGCCGCGATAAAAACCTGCGTTTGATCATTGGTCAAAACCCGCACGACGATTTCACTGATGGCAGGTTCGTCCTCCACGACGAGAATTCGTGTGAATGGCTTATCGTTCTTCAATAAAGACCTTTGCCTTTTCCGGCGGATTGGGGTTAACCGGTAATTCTACATAAAAAGTAGAGCCTTTACCCGGTTCGCTTTCCACCCGGATACTGCCTTGATGCGCCGTAACGATGCCGTGGCAGATGCTTAACCCCAACCCGGTGCCTTTACCCACATCTTTGGTGGTGTAGAACGGGTCAAAGATATGCCCGATGGCCGTGGGGGAAATACCGGGACCGTCATCATGCACAGTCACCCGGACTTTATCGTTTACCAAACGTGTTGATATGGTGAGGTTGCCCCGGCCGTTGGTTTCCGTCATAAAATATTCCGCGTTGATGATGATATTAAAGAACACCTGTTGAATCTGGAATTCGTCCACCATTATCCTGGGCAAATCAGGCGAAAGGTCTGTATGCACTTTGATATTTCTTACTTTATGCTCATGAGCGCGCATATCCAACACCAGTTTGATAATACTATTGAGATCAGATAAACGGCGTTCTTCTTTGTGGCGGCGGGCAAAAGTAAGCAGGTTTTTGACGATATTCGCCGTTCTTTCCGCTTCACGATGGATCAGGTTGATATCGTCTTTGATATCCGCCGGGATCTCTTTATCCAGCAGCAGTTCTGAAAAACCGATGATCGAGGTTAACGGATTATTCAATTCGTGGGCAACGCCGGAGGCTAATTCACCTATAGAAGCCAGCCGATCCGTGGCGATCATTTGTTCCTGCATACGTTTTCTTTCAGAGATATCGACCGTGATACCCCTCATGCCGATGATTTTGTTTTCTATCATAATCGGCCCGGCGTAGATTAGCACTGGGAAAATAGTACCATCCTGCTTCGTATGCGAATATTCTGTGCCCATCAACGTCCGACCGGCGAGTATCTGGCGGAAGTCTTCCCGGGCGCGCTCGCGTTGTTCCGGCACGGTGACATCCAGGAAACTGACCGGGCGATTGCGGTCCGGCGCGACGCCATAGGTCTTGATAGATTCGGCATTGGAATAGGTGAGTATGCCGTTAATATCGGTTTCCCAGATGCTTTGCGGTAACATATCCGCCAGTTCCCGGAAACGCGCTTCGCTCCTGGCGAGATTGACCTGGGCATCGATACTGGCGGTAATATCCTGGTAGAGCACTTGAAACTGCACTTGCCCGTTCCAGATCACTTCTTTGCGGAAGACCTGGAGGTGCCTGACAGCGCCATCGGTGCGGACAATGCTGATCTGGTATTCACCGGGTATTGGCGCTCCCTGGAGGCGCAGTTCTTTTCTGACCTGGTGATCACGGTAGCTATCTTCGGTATAGCGATCACGCGTCGGCACAGCGCTGAATTGTTCCAGATTAGCATATCCATAAATATCCAGAATGGTGCGGTTGGCATACAGCGTTTCGCCGGCAGCGCTGACAATACGCACACCGAGGGGTGAAGTATCCAGGGTGTTGCGGAAATTTGTTTCAGATAATTGCAGGAGTTTTTCCGTTTTTTTACGGGCGGTGAACTCATCCAAGGTCACGATCACCTGGAAGGGCTTTGATTCGCCGGCCCGGAACTGAGGGATGGCGTTAACGTACAACCAACGGTAGTCTTTATCCGACTGGGCGTAAAAACCCATGACCTCATCGAACACCGGTCGGCCGGTTTTCAGGGCGCGTATCGAGGGGTGTTCACCCGCCGGGTATTGCGTCCCGTCTTCTCTGAAGAATGTAAAAAATTCATCAATGGCGGCGGTATTTCTAATTTGGGTTTGAGGGACGTCCACAATTTTTAATGCCGCAGGGTTGGCCGCAACCATTTCACCATCAGCGTTATGGATGACGATGCCGGTGGGCAGGTTTTCATAGAGGGAACGGAAGCGAACCTCGGATTCGGAGAGGAGTTTTTCCGTCTCTTTGCGGGCGGTGATATCGACGATCATTGGCAAGTAAAAGAGGGGTTGGCCAGCGGGATCGCGCACGACGGTGACGGAAAGGTGTCCCCAAACCACCCGGCCGTCTTTGCGGAGGTAGCGCTTATCAGTGACATATTGTTTGATTTCGTCTTGATTCAGCCGCTCGATTTGTTCGTTGTCAGCGGTCAGATCATCCGGGTGGGTGATGTCACGGAAAGTGAAGGCGGACATTTCCTCATCGGTATAGCCGATCATCTGACTGAAGGACTGGTTGACCCGACGGAATTTGTAATCCAACCCGACAATGGCGGCACCGATGGGGGAGAGATCAAAAATACTGCGGAAACGTTCTTCGCTTTCTTTCATGGCTTCGGATGCTTTTTTACTTTCCGTGATATCGATATAGCTGACCATGTAGTGAGGCTCGCCGTCCCAGGTGACTCTTTTACGGAAAGCGAGCAGGGTGTGCCGGCTGCCGTCTTTGCGGATGATCTCCAGTTGGTATTCATCAGGTGGCCTTTCACCCCGGAGCGCTTGTGCCCGCCTTTGTAAATTTTCCTGGTAAGAGAGAGGCGAAAGCCGTTGCTCACGGGGGGTATCGTTAAATTCGTTGATGTCTTTAAAGCCGTACATATCCAGTAAAGCACGGTTCATGTAGATAGTTTCACCCGCAGCTTTGGAGATGAGCACCCCCATAGGAGATTGGGCGATGGAATTGCGGAAATTGGCTTCTGATTTCTTGAGAGCGTCTTCAACCAGGACCCGCTGGGTGATATTTTCGTGGGCGATAACAATGCGGCGGGTGTTACTGCCCGGTTCGATATACGGCGTGACCCGTCCGCTAAACCAACGTTTTTCATTGGGTGAGTGACAAGGGTATTCCATTTCAAAGGAGCTTATACCACCGGATAACACATCTTTGATGCCGGTCAAGAACCTTGAAGCCGTGACATTGTCTTCACCGAGGGTCTTTTCAATCACCGTGAAGTAATTTGCGCCCTCGTTGGTTTGCCCGGCAACACCGCCATTGGCCGCGGCAAATTGCCGCCAAGCGCTATTGACGGCGAGGATGATCCCGTTTTCATCTACCAGGCAGATGTGGGCGCTGAGGGAATCAAGTGTAGATTGGGTAATCTGTTGTGAATGCCGGAGGATCTCTTCCGCCCGTTGCCGCGCGGTGACATCGTTATAGACCGCCACGATCTCGCCGGTGGGTTGTTTATAGACCCAATTTTCCCGCCAGGAGCCTTTATCGCGGTCGTCACTGTAAAGGGTGGGTTCAAGGTAAGCCGGTTGTCCGGTGCGCCAGACCTGTGAAAACACATCAAGCAAACCGAACCGGCGCACGCCCGGAAAAACCCGGGTTACTTTTTTACCGATGACCTGGCGCCGCTGAATGTGCTCAATCTGTTCCGCGGCTTTATTGAAGTGGGTGATAATAAAGTCATCACCGTTATCAACCGCCTGGTAAACCGCCACACCGCTGGTCATTGTCTCAAACAAAGTGCGGTATTGTTCTTCACTTTGTTTGATGGCTTCTTCAGCTTTTTTACGTTCGGTAATATTCCGGATATTACATTGGATGATCGTGGTGTTGTCCACATCGTAGACATTACTGACAAACTCCACATCAAACCGTCTTCCGTCTGAGGTTTGAAGAGGTAAATCAGCATAGCGGATATATTTCTTTTTTTGTAGTTCCAGGAGGTTGGCTTTGTTGGCAAAGATATCTTTGAAGAAACCTAATTCCCAGAGTTGCTTGCCCAAAAAATGATCGCGAGTGACACCGAGCATTTCAACTAAATAGGGGTTGACATCAATGATTTGACCGGTTTGTGCATCCAGTATTAAAATACCGTCTTTAGCCGCTTCAAAAAGGCGGCGATAACGGATTTCAGAGGCTAAAATATCGTGTTCGGCTTGCTTGCGTTCGGTGATATCGCGAATAATCATGGTGGTGCGTTGTTCGCCATGCATATCCGTATAAATTTTA
>JAQTOJ010000037.1 GCA_028713395.1 Dehalococcoidales bacterium
TTACAAATACCCCGCGCCGCTGCTGGACTTTTGCCTTCCAACAGCTTAGTATCTCGTTCCGGGTAAAGTGACGTCCGAGCATCTTCTTGAGGAATTGGCCTTCTTTGGCATAGTTCGGAATCGGGTCTTTATCGGTCTTATCGGGATAACCTAGAAACAACTTCATCTCGGTCAGTATTTCAGCGATCACCGGGTCGGGTTGCTTTTTGGTTTTGCCTTCCCCCTTAACAACCCCTTTCCTGCCGTTACCACTCCCCTTACTAGCACCAGGAATAGAACCAGGGTCAGGAACAGGATCAGGATTAGGGATAGTGGTACCACCGTGTTGGGATGGTGGTATCACTATCTTGCCACAGTCTTCACACAGGGGTGCTAAATCAAGACTCTGGTTATACACAATAAATTCTTTGACCAGACCATTCGTCCTTATAGATTTGAGGCATTTCGCGGCCGCTACCAGGAAACTTTGAGATTTGCATTGCCGCTTTAAGAAATTTTTTACCCAGATGAGGTTTTGCTCCGGGTACCAGGCAACCTTGGGTTCGAGTTGTTTGAGAAGCGCGGGCAGTGAAGCCTGCGGCAGGCCAGTATCAAAGGCTATGGTTTTCAGCGTGACCTCATATAGCCCGGCCTGGTTGCAATGCTTGTTAGTCCAGAGATAGATAAACAGCAACTTTGCCTCCGGCGGCAGGCCCTGGATAAATGGGTCTGTCCAAAGCTCAGTCTGGAATCCGCGCTCTGCCAAGTGTTCTCCTTAAATCGTTCCTTACAATGCCTCGTCCACCTCTATCTCCTGGCCATAGTGACTGCACTCAGGTTAAGGAAAAACAAGGCTCTCATTTCATCGTGGCTTTCCCTTCAGGTACGCCGGCTCGATATCCTGCCATTCCAATACCTCGTTAGCCCAGGTGCAGACCTCACCATCTTCATTTACGACGCTATCCCCGCACCGGCACCAGCCGTTTTCATCAACCTGGCAAATGAAGTTGTCACCGGAACCCTCGAGTTCGCACATCACCCTTTTAGGGAGTCTCATCAGAAGCCTTCCTCAGGTGGGGTGTGCACAACAACTTTCCATTGAGCCAGCATTGCAGGCAATCCCGCTTCCGGTTCAAGCAACGTTCTGGACAGATCTCGACCTCCTCATACCCGACTTGATTATGGTTGGTTTATCAAATTCATTGTCACCATGGTCCTTGAGGTTGCATTTACTCCAACTTTTTGCTAGTAAAAGCACAGTATGCCTCCTGGATAGCTCATACTGTTAAAAATGAAGGAGGGCGGCCCCTTCAAGTAGTTATACTCTGAAGAACCGCCCTCTTAAGAAACTCTTCGTCAACCCTCACGCCCTGAGGCACGATAAGCACGAAACCATCGAAACTGTAGATGAGGTCAACCACGTCGCCGGGTTTCAAAACCTCCTGGTGGATGAGCTCCGATGGGAGCGTGATTTCGATGCCCCATTTGGGCGTCGCCCGTCTCAGACGGTAAGCTCTGCGGTAGATTGTTCCCATGTCTAGCTCCTAGCTACAAGTCTTGCTAATACAATGCTAAGATGCTAGAATCTAGATGGCAAAGCTGGTGGCGGCGGAATACGCCGTCACAGTAAGTGGTCAAAAATTATCTGGTCAGCCTTAGCGATAGGCTTTGACGGGATAAAGTCTATGATCGTGAGACATGCCCCAGTAGCTCAGGTGGATAGAGCAGCAGTTTCCTAAACTGTTTGTCGCGAGTTCGAGTCCCGCCTGGGGCACTTGAACACCTCACACGATAATTCCTAAACCGCGTGTCGTGGGTTCGAGTCCCACCTGGGGTACCACCCCCGCTCTATGAGCGGGGAATCCTAAGCTCTAAATCCTAAATTCTAGTATCCGTATGACCCAGCCCTAACCGCCTAATGAGTAATCTTAAGTGGATGCAACTCAGGTTTCAGCAGCTTGCTGCTGTTTACCCGCCCGTTGCTTGTGTGGTCTTATGTTTGTTCCTTGATTATTGTTTATTGAAATTTGTTTGTATTTTGTAGCTTGTGTATTGGCTATTAGTCGGTGGGGTTGTATGTGAGTAATACCGCCGGTCGTACGTCTTAGAGGTGGCAATTGCACCGCCCCATATTCCCCGCCAGGCCGGTGCTTTCCCAGAGAGCCTGTTCCTCCAGACATAGCGCAATATCAAGGTTCGGACGAAGGCGCCGCGCGACTTGAATGATCAGCGCATAGACCTCGTGGCGCAGGCTTTGCGGGTAGCGTTCCCGCCCGTCGTCCGCCTTGGGAGTTGTAGAATCGATATGCTCCGAAATCACATTCCGTGTCCCCATCTTCCTCTCCATCAGGTCACGGGCGCTGCCGTAGATACAGATTCCGCCGAGTGTCAGTCGTTGTATATTCACCGTCTCCAGCAACCGCTTGGTGAAGGTACTGTACACCTCTTGCCAGCCGTCGATCGGGATAATCGGCATCATAATGGCGCGCACCGGGTAACCGCATTCGGCCACATGGCGCATGGCCTGGAGGCGTTCCTCGATACTGGGCGTGTTCTCCTCAAAAGTGGCCTGTACTTCCGGCGGATTCACGCTCCACGAAAGAAAAGAGTGCCCCCGATGCTCCAGGTTCAACAGGCGGTTGACATAAGCGCTCTTCGTGAGCATGGTCAGGCGTGCCCAGGGATGCTCGGCAAAGAAAGGCACCATGACCGTGGAGTATGCCGTTAGAGAATCCAGCGCCAGTGAATCTTGGAGCTTGCCCAGATAGAATGCGGTTGGTGTCGCCAGCCTTTGCGCGATATTATCGATTTGTTGCAGTATCTCGGGTAAGTTGACGTAGATCTTGACCGTCGGCGAGAACTTCACCCCCGGAGTTCCCGCCAGGTAACAGTACCGGCAACCGTACGGGCAGAATCCATAGGGAGAAAAGTGCCAGTAGTTCGGGCAGGCATTTCCCTTCTCTGAGGCAAAACGCACCGCCGACGCCAACTCACCGAACACCAGCGTGTGCTTCCCGGTTCGATGCAGACTCAGAGGTTCCTTGCTATCCAACTCCAGCCGGTTATGGGTTGTATCGAGTCGTTCTGCTATGCGGGCTTCTGGATATAGCGCGCAAATACGTTCCACGAACCGCCGGCGTTCCGGTGTGGCCGTACTCCCCTTGGTGAGATAGATCTGAGACGGCTCAAAGTAAGCCGGACGAATCGGCTCATAATCTTGCGGCAGCGAAGGTGAGCACGCTCGCTGTCTTAGTAGGTCTAACTGCACGGCATCAGGCATCGTACTCCCGCTTAAATAGAACGTTTGGTCTAGTTGTTTGTTAGTTTAACCTGTGGCCCCGAAGATTTCAAGTCTTCTGGTGACACTGCCTGATACCTTC
Source organism: Dehalococcoidales bacterium (assembly GCA_028713395.1). Taxonomy (GTDB): domain Bacteria; phylum Chloroflexota; class Dehalococcoidia; order Dehalococcoidales; family Fen-1064; genus JAQTOJ01. Next base: position 3,360 of record JAQTOJ010000037.1, read on the forward strand.
GTTTCAAAATTTCCTTCGATAAAGGTAACAAGGGATGCTTAGCGCAAAATTGGAGCGAAATCGAAACCAAATCCGGCATTCGCCAAATGACGTTCTCCGTTTAGAAAAACGACACCAGTCTATTGAGATCTGTAGTAGGACATCGTATGCTCTGCTTAATAAATAGTACAAGTGTTCGTTATACATGGTTAAGAATAGTAAAGGTGGCAAAAACAAATGTCAACAAAAACAACTTTAAGTAATTACGAATGGCGGCACCTCCACCAGAGACTTGACAGAGCTGTTGCGGAATCAGCACTCGGTTACTTGAGCAGACTTAACAACCGCCGAATACGCATCGATGTACAGCAGTTAAGTGATGAGTTAGATGAACTTAGATTAGGTAGAGAACCTGATTATAATTTGCCAGGACTTCCTCTCTTTTACGCTCTCAAGTATATGTCCAAGCGTATCGTTTCGATATTCGGATCGTTGTTTTCTGTGCTTGATGGTTGGAAACCGAATTCTGTACTGGATGTAGGAAGCGGAACAGGGGCGACAGCCGTTGCGTTAAATTTACTGGATATACCCCATCAAATCAAGCTCTTGGGAATTGAGCCAAGCCAGGAGATGATCTATTTTTCTGAGTGTTCTGGGCGTCGTGGCCATGTATCCAACACCTACAGAAAGGGTTCGGTTGCCGATTTGGCAAAAAATAATATAACCTTATCCTCCGATTTGATTGTATTTTCTGCTTGTTTCCCATATGGTTTCGATGATTGGGATTCGTTGATGACTGCTGTTGGGAACTATAAAGGACAAGAATCCAAAATGATCTTGATAGTTGAGCCTGATGCGAAGTCTGATCTTCTGTTATCTTTTCGGCATCGACTCAGTTCTAGGGGCTGGCCGACTACCACTTTCTGCTGTCATGATCTTTTAAACGTGATAAAAGACGATAGTCTTCCACTCCCACGGATAACAAATATTTGGCAGCGTCTTGGTATGGATGATTCGAGTCGGCCTAAGACTTGGTGGAACCCCCCCGACGACAAGTTCTTGGTGGCGAACCCTAAACCTGCAACAATCGGTCGACAGTCCGCAGTACTTGTAGGATGAGTGAAACTCATTGTTTCATACAGTAGCCTCTCTCTGTCATTATCGGGTTTAGCCCGATAATCAGGCTCAGTTAACTTACTCGTAGGGTGCGAGCAACCCAGCTATCAAATTGTCATTCCGGATTTAGTCCGGAATCCACACTAATCACTAACCCCATTGCGAGGACTTAAAGGACGAAGCAATCTCCCGGTGTTGCGGTTAGTTCGGTATTATGCTTGATCCTTGAATCTTTTTTATTGAAATTTGTTTGTATTTTGTAGCTTGTGTGGTGGCTATTAGTCGGTGGGTTGCTTGTGAATAATACCGCCGGTCGTACGTCTTAGAGGTGGCAATTGCACCGCGCAAGATAGACGCACTATTGACAGTCATTACATAAAGGTATATGCTGATGCCATCATGCATGTCATACTGGATAACACTATTTACGAAGTGGATTGTAATACTTTCTCCGCATAACCGTATATAAATATAAGAATCCTCCAAGGAGGGCAAGATGAAAACCTTAAAAACATGGTTGAGTGCTATCATGGTGATGCTCATAGTAGGCATGATGGTGTTACCGGGATGTAAACCTGAACCACAAAGTGAAGTTGCTACCTCCGCAACTACCAGTGTTCCCACAACTGCTAAAACAATTGTCTATACGAATTTACCCCCGGAAACAACAACAACAACAACGGGCAATATCGTTGCCGGTACCGTAGCGCCTGCCAGCGGGCTAATAATGCTATCAAAAGCCCCGGCGCTCAATGAGACTGTAGAATTGACTTATACCGCGGTCATCAACGATGAATTCAAGGGCACAGTTAGCCGGATCTGGCTGGGGTTTGATAGATTTGATCCGGCAATCATGTACCCCTTGTTTAAACAGGCGGATGCCGTAGAACAGGCAACTGCCAATCTGGCAAAACTATCTGCCGCTGACCCTATTTACCAAGCAACCACCTATGATATCTCCAAACAGCCGGTGAGCCGGGTATCCGCTAACGTGGTAGCTAAAGAAGCCGTCACCGAGTGGGCAATTACTGAAATGAAAGTAGCGGAGCCGTATACCTATAGTACAGGGGTTAGTTTCCCGGAAACGGGTGAATGGTTGATAACTGCCTACTGGGAAGTGGATGGGGTCAAGGAGATACGGGGGCAGTTCTGGCTGACTGTTGGTGAAACCGAGGGGCATTTCGGCTGGCGAAAAAACTACAAACCAAATACCGGTGGTTACCAACCACCGGATGAAAAGAAACCCTTAGCCATAAGATTGGAAATAGATAATGCCCCTGGGCTCAACCAAACTGCCACGTTTGCATGTACGCTAACGAGCCTACAGGACGGACTTCAAGCTGGAGTTGAAATAAATCTCTACCACATGGAAGGAACTACTCGCAAAGAAGTCCCGATAGAATCTGTTCTTGTGAGCGGAACAGTCAAGTGGAAAGGAGAATTAAAACTCAACGCTCCTGTGCAATTGGTTTTTACGTTGCGTTTCGCTTTGGAAGGTGATTGGTATTTAGCAGCCTACCCGGATATTCCGGGAATAGTGGGGCAAATCTACTTTAACGTCGGCAAGGAAACGGGTACGACGGAATGGTGGAGCGAACCCCATATTGAGGAACAACAAGCGCCAAGTCTTGAAATTCCCGCAATCAATATGGAGGGAAATGATAAATAACAATGTATCGAAGAATAAAATTACTATGTCATGCAATTGCTTTGGTACTGTTCAGTCTCCTTATAGTAAACCCAACCTATGCTTCTCCGATACTGCCTCAATATCACAGGTCGGTTGACTTTAATACTACATATTGTACAATCGAAGGGCAATGGAAGTTTTACGGGCACGCTGGCACCTTAGTGAATGCGAGTTGTTTTCTGGTCGGGTTACTAAGTAGTAACCCGAACCCGGACTATCCTCTGGCTCTTACGAATACCGATGTCAATGGGAATTTCTCGTTTCAGGATATCCCAAATAACGTAAATACACGTTATAACATTTGCATTTATACCTCTGCGAAATATACCCCAAATAATTATGAAGTGATGACAATAATACGAGGTGGTACAGGTTGGAATGATGTTTATTCCTATTACCAAGAAATCACGTTACCTAATTATAGTGATTATTACGATGCGGGAGGACTCAATGTTCCAAACGACCCTACCATCAAAGCCGCCTGGTGGATAAAGAACGATTTGAGCCTGGGATTTGTTTCACAACCTACGCAATCCCCCAGTTCATTTATTGCCGAATGGACTTATGGGCAAAATGCCTATATCAATGGTGTGCTAGCGGGGGGATATTATAGTTCCCCCCACATCGTAATTGGCACAGCAAATGAAACCTCTGGCGTGGTACTACATGAGATGGGTCATAATATTCAAGATAATTTCTATAACGTTGGTATTACAAACCTAACATGTAACCACTCACCCGGTCATAATATATACCAGTCTTGTTATTCGGGACGGGCGTGGGGAGAAGGTTGGGCGGAATTTTGGCGGGATTATGTTTCACAAACATACAATCTTGAAGCCTTGCGTTTTGAAAATAATTCAACAGGTGATTCCGGTGATTCTGTGGTGGCCAGGGTAGCGGGGGCTCTCTGGGACATTTATGATTCCGTTAACGATGGTTACGATCAGTTTAACGGTGGAATCGGTTTCATATGGAGCACGTTGGATGCAAACGACGATCAGAGTTTTCAATCTTTCTGGAACCACCTGAAAGGAAACTATGGTAGTGATTTTGCTTCCCAAGCGCCCTCTGCCCGTGCGCTTTATCAGAACACCATCATTTATCCTGAATTCGGTTACCATGTCACCACCACTACTACCGGCGGCAACGGTAATGTTACGCTAACGCCAACGGGAGGTTACTATGCCAATAACACAATTATAACCGTTAACGCAATCCCGAATACTGGCTATCATTTTAATTACTGGGGCGGCGATATTTCCGGTGTCAGCAGCCCTACAACTGTTTTTGTTAACGGTGATAAGAATATTGTGGCGCACTTTGCTCCCAACACATATACTCTAACTATTTCCTCCGGGAGCGGCGGCACGGTCACAACCCCCGGCATAGGCACTTTTGGACCTTATAATAGCGGTTCACAGGTTAATATCGTCGCGAGTCCTAATTCCGGTTATCAATTTGTCAATTGGACGGGCAATACCGGCGCGATCGCCAACCCCAATGCCGCCAACACCACTATCACCATGAACGGCGACTACTCCATCCAGGCCAATTTTGCTCCAGATAATGTTACCTATTACCTCACAACATCTACGAGCAGTGGCGGTACGGTCACAACCCCCGGCATAGGCACCTTCGGGCCTTATAATCAGGGGCAGAACGTCGGGATTGTTGCTACGTCAAATACTGGCTACCACTTTGTTAATTGGACGGGCAATACAGGCACCATCGCCAATGTAAATTCAGCCAACACCTATATTACAATGTATGGCAACTACTTTGTTCATGCTAATTTTGCGCCTAACATGTATACACTCACTTACACTTCTGGAGCTGGCGGTTACATTAGTGGCGCTACGCCGCAAACTGTAGAGTATGGTGGCAGCGGTACTCCGGTTACGGCAGTGCCCAACACCGGCTATCATTTCCTGCAATGGAGCGATGGTGTAATGACTACCACCCGGACTGATACCAATGTCACGGCAAATCTCAGTGTTACCGCTTATTTCGCCGCTAATACATATACTCTAACCGTTTCCTCCGGGAGTGGCGGTACGGTCACAACCCCCGGCGTAGGCACTTTTGGACCTTATAATAGCGGTTCACAGGTTAATATCGTCGCGAGTCCTAATTCCGGTTATCAATTTGTCAATTGGACGGGCAATACAGGCACCATCGCCAATGTAAATTCAGCCAACACCTATATTACAATGTATGGCGCCTACTCCATCCAGGCCAATTTTGCTCCAGATACCTGGTCAAACAGCGTTACCCTCACCATTGACTATACCAAGCTGGAAGCAAATACGACTCTCTCCCACTTCCCAGTGATGCTGCATTTAAGCACCGATGCCGGCATCAATTCGTCTGATCTGAGCGCCATCTTCAATACCCTGGGTACTAACTCCAAGAAGCTCGCCGTCAGAGATAACACCACCGGACAGCAGCTCTACGTCGAGGTGGAGAAATGGGATAGCACTAATAAAGAGGCCGTCCTCTGGGTCAGTAGAGATAGCTGGACAATCTCCAGTACCGCTGATACCGTCCTTACGCTTTACTATGATGCCGCCCATGCGGATAATACCTCCTTTGTGGGGGAGACCGGCTCGGCTCCCGCCCAGCAGGTCTGGGATAGTAACTACAAGGCTGTCTATCATATGGCGGGCAGCGGTAATACCATCGCGGATTCTACCGTGAATGGCAATACCGGTACGAAATCAGCCACTGACGGACCCACAGAGACGAATGGATTAGTGGGTAAAGCGCAGCATTTTGATGGAGTGGATGATTCTGTAAATGGCGGGAATGGAGCTAGCCTGAATGTTACGAGCGCAATAACTATAGAAGCGCTAATAAATACCGCCGGTACTAGCGGAGATCCAAGAGGCATCATTGCTAAAGGTACCCCCTGGTGGTCACCGTTTAATGGCTACGAGCTTGATATTTATTCAGGGACGATACGTTGGGCAATTGGCAATGGCTCTGCCTATGCTGAGACGAGGCCAGCTTTTAATACCACCGGTATTTATGTGAACATTTCTGCTACTTTTGATAACGCTGACAGGTACTTGAGGACCTACGTAGATGGCGTGGCCAATACACCTGCGTTAACCACATTTACGAGTATAGGGGTGACGGGTAGTCCCCTCATAATAGGGAGATTATTTGTTGGAGATCCTTACTTATTTACCGGATATGAAGATGAAGTCCGTATCTCCAATACCGCTCGTTCCGCCGCCTGGATTAAAGCGACTTATGCTACCTGTCAGGATAATCTCATTAGCTATACCAGCAACACAACCAGGAGTCTAGAAATTACTGCAAACGGTGGTGGTACGGTGACAACTCCCGGAGAAGGAGTATTTGGGCCCTACACCTATAGCCATGTAGTCAACCTTTTAGCTACTCCCAATACGGGATACCATTTTGTCAATTGGAGTGGGGATACCGGCACGATCGCCGACCCCAATGCCGCCAGCACCACCATTACGATGAACGGCAACTATACAATTCAACCTTACTTCGAACCAAGCGTTACCCTTAGTTCAGGCTTTAACTTTTATTCAACCTCATTTACTCCCACAAACACGGACCCCGGAATCGTTTTCGCGGGGTTAGGGAATAATATTATTTCATGCTGGTACTACAAAGCGGATACAGCAACGTGGTACACTTGGGAACCTGGTTTAGGTGGGGATATCACTGCAATTGCCGATGGTTTTGGGTACCAAATCGATATGCAAACTAGTTCAACGCAGCAAGTAACGGGCTCGTTTCCCACTTCATTCCCAAGTAGTCGTTATACCGTATATGGTCCGAGTTTATGGAACCAAGTCGGTATGACTGCATACCATGATATGACTTGTTCCCAATATTTTGGAGATCTTTATCCTTATATACAGCAAATGGTAACAATAGTGAATGGGAGTTACGTTTACCTTGACATTATAAATAATCCTACAATCCATCCCGGACAAGCTTTTTGGTTGCTCACGACGACAAATACCAGGCTGCTTAGTCCGGGTTCAGGTATGAACTTTAAAATGGCGGGCATACCTACAACTTCAAGAATTAGCACAAGCGACTGGTCTGCGGATATTTCGCTAAGAAGCCCTTCCGGTTTGAAAACAATTGTAAAAATCGGCGTGAGCCAAGATACATCTGAAATAGATGACTGGGCTGTTCCACCCATCGCTCCAATACCAGGGAATGCTCAGCTTTACATTTCACGACCAGAAAAAACTAACGCGATAGATAGAAAGCTCGGTCAAAACTATGTAAAGCCAAACAAAGTAATGGCTTGGCCTTTGGCGGTATGGTCTGCTAATTCCAAATCCGTTAACGAATTAACAATAAATTGGGATATGCAACAAATAAATTCATTGCCGAAAGAATATAGCCTGTGGATTACAGATAAAGCAGGGAAGAAACTTGTTGATATGAGATCAACAACTTCATACACGTTCCAAATACAATCATCGAAAAACGGTAAAGAAACGATAATTGATTTCCAAATCCAGGCACAGATCGAATAAACATTGAGATGCTCTAAACAGGGAGAGAGTCGAGTAGGCTCATCTTCCTGTTTAATCATTTCGCCGTCGCATATTGAAAATCAGTAAAAGAACCCCAAGCATTATTTCTTCCTCACTAGTAAAATCATGCCCTAGTTTCAGTAGGGTGGGTGAAACCCACCGGCTTATGCTTCTCGCTAGCTGCTATTAGCTCTCCGCGCCAAAACTCCCTTGCCCGTCCTCTTCATCCCGTGCTATCTTTTCCTTGTGGTTCCCCGGTCGCGGGAGGCTGCTTGCGGTCTTGTTTCTAGCTCCCTCTAACCGCCGTAAACAGGGCGTTTGTTTTTACAAAACGAATCCCGCTATTTTGGACTTGGGAATTGGCATTTTGAACCTGGTATCTTTTCGCAAAACGAATCGAGCGTACCTTAACAATTGAATCGGCTTTTTCCCCTCATTTTAGGCACGGAATTGTTCTCTTTTTACTTTCCGCTTTCCAAAACCAAAACGAATACCCTGTCTTATGATTTGGTATTTATGATTTTGAATTTGCTTAGGATTTAGGGTTTTTACGTGGTTATTTTTTCTTCACCAGCACGTGAAACTCGCCGTCTTTTTCCGCCACGCTCAGGCACTCATTGCCCGTGGTCTTGCACCAAGCGGGCAGGTCCTGCTTTATGCCTTTATCGTCGGCGATAATTTCCAGCACCTCGCCGGATTTCAATTCCTTCATTTTCTGCGCGGTCTTGACGATCGGCATCGGGCAATACAACCCGATGCAATCGAGTGCATGGTCAGGTTTCATGGGTGACTCCTTTTCAACGAGCGATCAGCCGTCAGCTTTCAGGATAGACTGACTTTTAATCGGGCTTCCGCCTCCGCCATTGTCACTCGATGCCGTCTATTTCTTTGCCGGGGCGATGTTCGCGCCGCACTTGAGGCAGGCTTTCTGTCCTTTGGGAATGGGCTCGTGACAATTGGTGCAATAGACTATTTTGGTATGGCACGCGCCGCAGATGGGCAGATTCAAATCGTATATCTCTTCATCGCAATACGGGCAATGTCTGGTGGCGTCTTTTTCATTTGTCTTTGCGTTTGCCTTGGCCATTATGATTTACCTCCCGCTTTCTGCTTGTTCTGATAGTCCTCGATGGCTTTGTGCAAAGCCTGCGCCCCGAGGTTGGAGCAGTGGAACTTGTTCTTCGGCAGGCCCTCGAGCATATCCGCCACGGATTGCGGCGTGATTTTCAGCACTTCTTCGATTGTTTTGCCCTTGGCCATTTCGCTGACCATGCTGGAGACGGCGATGGCCGCCCCGCAGCCGAACGTCTTGAACTTCACATCTTCCAGCCGGTTATCCTTGACCTTGATGTAGAAGGTCATCATATCGCCGCACACCGGGTTGCCTTCCTCCCCGATGCCGTCGG